>JAOPVD010000322.1 GCA_025966295.1 Frankiales bacterium
GCAGTTACGGTGCCGGCAGCGTCAGCACTGTCAGCATCGCCCGAGCACGCCGACAACGAGGTCGGAGCCGTGTCACAGACCGCGAGCCACGCTCGGCCGATCCTGGTGGTGGACGACGACCCGGTGGCGCGGGCCCTCATCAACGAGTACCTGGCCGTGACCGGCCTGCTCAACCCACGGGTGCAGCTCCCGGACGGTGTGCAGGCCATCGCCGAGATGCAACGCCGGGCCGACCTGGGCGCTGACCACCTCCCCGCCCTCGTGCTCCTGGACCGGCAGATGCCGGGCTGCTCGGGCTTGGACGTGCTGCGCTGGATGCGGCGGACCCCCGCGCTCGCGGACGTGCCGGTGGTGCTGCTCAGCGGGGACTCCGCGGCCGCCGCGGTGACGCAGGCCTACCAGCTGGGGGCCCGCAGCTACCTGGTCAAGCCGGTCGGCTTCGAGGCGCTCGGTGCGGTCGTGCGTGACCTGGGGCTGCCATGGCTGCTGGTCTGAGGCGCGGCCGGCCCGTCGGCGCCCCGCCGTGGCGGACGTTCGTGCTGGCCGGTGCCGTGGCCTGCGCGCTGTTCGCGCTGTCCACCGACCGCTGGCTGCAGGGCACGCTGCTCGTCGGCACGTACGCCGTGAGCACCCTGCTGCTGGCGCGTACGGCGTGGCGCACGCGGTGGCGGACGCCCCCGGACCAGCTCCTCCCGGTGTTCCTCGTCGGCGCGGTGCTCTACCTGGTGGCGCTGGCCGGCCGGTCGTTCTGGCCGCTGACGGTCGGGCCACTGCCGGCCCCGTCGCTGGTCGACGTGCTCTTCTTCAGCTCCTACGCGTGCTTCGGCACCTTCCTGCTCCTGCTGGGTCGCAGGTACCGCAACGAGGACCTGCGCGCGCTGCTCGACGCCGTCATCATCGTGCTCGGCCTCACACCCGTGGGCTGGGTGGCCCTCATCGAGCCGCAGATCGAGGGCCGGTTCACGGCCAGCAACCTCACCTTCAGCGCCTATCCCGTCGCACTCGCCGTGCTGCTGGCGCTCGCAATCCGGGTCGCCTTCGTCGCCGACCGCCTCAGCGGCCCGTACCTGCTGCTGGGTGGCTGGATCGCCGGCGAGCTCGTGGCGGACCTGGTCTATGCCCACATGGGGGTGTCGGGCAGCTTCGGGCACGGCCAGTCCTGGCAGGCGCTGTGGCTGGTCTCGGCCACCTGCATCGGAGCGCTGGCGCTGCGTCCGGACCTGCCGGACGTGGGGGCACCGCACTCGGCCCGGCAGACCACGGCACGGGGGCGGCTGTGGGCGCTGGCCGTCGCGCTGGCCCTGCCGGTGCTCACGCTCGGCTATGCCGAGCTGGCGAACCTCGGCCGCCGCACCGTGCTGTTCTCGGCGGCCACCGCCCTGGTCCTGATCGTGCTGGCCTGCCTCCGGCTGTCCGGGCTGATGGTCGACCTCGCCGCGCAGCGCCGGGTGCAGCGCGAGCTGGAGGGCCTGGCGGTGAGCCTCGCCCACCAGTCGTTGCACGATCCGCTGACCGCGCTGGGCAACCGCGCCCTGTTCCGGCAGCGGATCGAGCACGCCCTGGAGCAGCGCACCACCGCGGCCGGTCGCTCGGCGGCGGTCCTGCTGCTGGACCTGGACGACTTCAAGGCCGTGAACGACACGCTCGGGCACGACGCCGGCGACAAGGTCCTGGTCGAGGTGGCCCGTCGGCTCGAGCAGGTGACCCGCGACGGCGAGTCCGTGGCCCGGCTGGGCGGCGACGAGTTCGCCGTCGTGATGCAGCAGGCCAGCCTGTCCGACTCGCTGCGCCTCGCAGCCCGGGTCCAGGCCGCGCTCGACGTGCCCTACGAGCTGGGTCCGCGCTCGGTGCGTCCGCACGGCAGCATCGGCATCTCGCTCGCCCTTCGCGGCCAGGACCGCAGCACCCTGCTCGCCGAGGCCGACATCGCCATGTACGCCGCGAAGGTCCGCGGGGCGACGACGTCCGCGGTCTTCGACCCGGTGCTGCACGGCGAGGTGCTCGAGCGCCATCAGCTGGAGAGCGACCTGCGCCAGTCGGTCCAGCGCGGCGAGCTGCGGCTCGTGTACCAGCCCCTCGTGCACCTGGCGACCAACGACATGGTGGGCGTCGAGGCGCTCGTCCGCTGGGAGCACCCGACGCGCGGCACGCTGTTCCCTCAGGCGTTCATCCCGCTGGCCGAGGTCAACGGCGCGATCCTTCGGATCGGCGACTGGGTGCTCGAGCAGACCTGCCGGCAGGCCCTCGCCTGGGACGAGGCGCTGCCCGGTCGGCAGCTGCGCGTCACCGTCAACGTCTCCCCCCGCCAGCTCTCGGACCCGGACTTCGTCGGCCGGACCGCCGACATCCTGCGCCAGACCCCGCTGGACCCGGCGCGGCTGACCCTCGAGATCACCGAGAGCGCGCTGGGCAGCGACACCGAGACGGTGATCGGGCGCCTGCGGCAGCTCAAGGAGCTGGGCGTCTCGCTGGCCATCGACGACTTCGGCACCGGCTACTCCTCGCTGTCCCACCTGCGCCGGCTGCCGGTGGACGTGCTCAAGATCGACAAGTCCTTCGTGACCGGCATCGCCCGCGAACCGGCGGAGTGGGCCCTCACCACGGCCATCGTGCGGCTCGCCGTCAGCCTCGGGAAGACCACCCTCGCGGAGGGCATCGAGACCGGCGGGCAGCTCGCCCACCTGCGCAGCCTCAACGTCGAGCTCGGTCAGGGCTACCTGTTCGCCGGTCCGGTCCCGCCCGACCGGATCGCCGCGCTCGCCCGGGCCAGCGACGGTCAGGCGTTCCTGTTCGACTGAGCGCGGGACGGGACGGCGCAGACCCAGCCGAAGTCCTCGTGCGGGTGCAGCTGCACGGGGAACGTCAGGCCGGGCACCGCTCGGCCCGGGCCGCCGACGACCCGCTTCTCGTCGGCCGCCGTCAGCGTGCGGGCACCCCGGCCGCCCCGGTCGATCTGCACCACGTCGAGACCGCGCAGGTAGTCCGCGACGTAGACCAGGTCGTCGCGGCCCGGCACGAAGCGCGCCTGCGAGGCGATGGTGCTGTCGCCTGCCCACAGCCCGATGGGGCGGGGCTTGCGCGGGTTGCTGACGTCCAGGAAGCGCACGCCGGCGCCGTACCAGGCATCGGCCACCACCTTGGCGCCGTTGACGGTGAACCAGTGGCTGCTGCACAGCGAGGACAGCGGCCCGCTGGCGTCCGCGCCCTTGGGGGCGTCGTAGCTGCCGACCTCCAGCAGCCGCTTGGCCGCGCGGTCGATCC
>JAOPVD010000378.1 GCA_025966295.1 Frankiales bacterium
AGTGGGCAGCCGCATACAGAGCCAGCGCGCCGAGCACCTGACCGACAGCCTGGCCGGGCCATCGGCTCCTGTCATTGAAGAAGTAGCCGCGTAGATCTCGCGGGCGAGGTAGCGCTTGAGGCAGCGAATGATTTCTGGCTTGGTCTTTCCTTGGGCGGTGCGCCTGGCGACGTAGGCCTTGGTGCGTGGGTCGTAGCTCATCCGGACAATCACGATGCGCCACAGGGCTGAGTTCGCTGCTCGGTCACCACCGCGGTTGAGCCGGTGCCTGGTGATCTTCCCGCTGCTGGCGGGGATGGGATTGCTGCCGCAAAGGGCCGCGAAGGCGCGCTCATCGCTCAGGCGCTGCGGGTTGTCGCCGGCGGTCACGAGCAGAGTCCCCGCGATTTCTGGCCCGACGCCCTTGATGGCGACCAGCTCGGGCGCCACCGTCTCGGTGATGCGGCGCAGCCGCGCGTTGACGTCTTCCAGCTGCTCCTGCAGGTGCAGGACCCGCTGCGCGAGAGCGCGCAGCGACAGCCGGGTCATGGCCGCGAGGCTGTCGTCGTCGGAGCGGACGCGAAAGGCGGCACACACCTCCAGCAACTCATTGCGCTTCAGGCCGGCCAGGCGCGAGCGCAGGTCCTGCGGGGCGGTCACCAGCAGCTGGTGGATCTGCTTCAGGGCTTGGGTGCGTGCCTTGTTCGCGCTGCGCTGCACCGCTTTGAGCATGCGCAGCGCCTCGACCGGCCCGTCGTGGCTCTTAGGAACGGCTGTCGCTTCACCGCTCTGCACAGCCCGAGCGGCAGCGATCGCATCGACGACATCGGTCTTGCCGAACCTGCGGCGGACCTGCCTATTCGGGCGGGCCACCTCGAGCACCTCCACCTCCTGCTCGAGCAGGTGCCGGCTCAGGCCGGTGCCGTAGGAGCCGGTCCCTTCGACGCCGATCTTGTCGACCCGACCAAAGGAGGTGAGCCAGCTCAGCAGTTGCCGGTAGCCGGCCACCGTCGTCGGGAACGACTGCGTACCTAGGACCTGTCCGAGCTGGTCGAGCGCGGCCGCGACGTGCTGGTCCTGATGGGTGTCGACGCCGCCGGTGACGACGACGTCGGCGAGTGCGATGGTGGTCATGTCCGTCCTTCTGGCTAAGGGCAAGGGCGGGCACGGCACGTGCTGACGGTCGGACAGGACAGGGACGGGCCTGTTGCAGCAGGCTCCTACTAGGTCACTTCCACCAGACGGCCGAGCCAAGGTGACTCCCGCCCGGTCGACGGATCACTTACAGGGCAACCCGTAGGTGCCAGCCGTTACTTAGAGTCAGACCGGGCGGGAGATCACCCCAGATCCAACATCCCTGCCGTTCTCCGCTGTCCCTTCAGGGACGTCAGGGAGGTTGAGAAGCGTCGTTACACATCATCTTGCCATGATCTTGAAGTGCCACTTGATCTAGACCTGACAACGGCCGAGAACGCCGAGCGACTCAGGCAGGTCGGGTGCCACATCGGAGAGAGCCTCGACCAGCGGCAGAAGAGCACGTTGTGGAGAGCCGAATGTCACGAACAGAATTGGCCTGCTGTGCCCTGCAGCGGTGACCGGGTCGGGTCACAGGGTCAGCGTGTACGTGCGGTCCTCAGCGAGTGCGTCGTCCTCTTCCATGGGCGGCTCGCTGAACGTGACCCTTGTCGCGGCCACCGGGAGCGTCAGTGTGAACGCGCCCCGTGCCGGCGCGCCCGGATGGACCTGCAACACCCCAGCGTCCTCGTAGCCTTCGCCGACAGCCGACCAGCACATGGTCCCCTCGAAGACGGAAGCGCTGCCGTGCAGCACCCATGACCCGCCCTCCCGTTCGGCCGGCGCGACCTGGATCACGGGACGTTGGTCCAAGCTAACTGCCGTGGTGCCGGACCATGACGGAACGAGCTCGCTGTAGAAGGACGCGACCATCGAGAGAAAGGCCCGCTTCCGGTTGTGCTGCTCAAGGCGAAATGCGAGCCGCTCCGCGTGCACGCTGCCGTACTGGTCGTGCTCCGGGATGTAGCCGCTGAAGGACTGGGCGAGCCGCGCGAGCGACTCCTCGTCGGAGATGGGAGTGGCCGCCGACATCTGCGCGACCCCGTAGGTCCCAGCCGGAAGGACCTTGCCCCGCCAGCGCTCCAGGCGCCGCAACGCCCGAGGCCGCTGCAGGGCCTCAGCTGCAACGATCGCCTGCAGCAGCGATGGATCGGTCTGATGCCATACGGCCGCGTCGGCTGTCAGATGCCACAGGCGGTCACCCACGTCGCGACGGGCACGTTCCAGCAGCGTTTCATCCGACACGTCCTTGCGGCCCAACGACTGCAGCGACACGGCAAGCACCGCGGCGAACAGGCCTGTCCATGCGGCGGTCGCCAGGTCCCCGGGCCGCGGGACCACGGAGTTCAAGTGTGGGCCGGCCAGGATCGCGGCCTCACACGCAGCCGTAACAAGGATGCTCGACATACCGTAGAAAAAGAGCATGTTCGCCCGGTTCTCCCCTGAGCCTCTACGTCGCAGCAAGCTCACCGTCGCCCGCCCGTTCGTAACGGCCAGGTGCAGCACACCGAGCAGCACGACCGCCGCGACCGGATGGGCGCTGAGGCGGCGGCAGGAGACGTTCACGAACACACCCACCGCGAATACGGGCAAGGTCCTGAAGGCCAGGTAACGCGACAAGCCTTGGCTTACGTAGGACTCCAGCGCACCACGCAGGGTGGAGTAATTCTCCGGCCACCTCAGACGGACGCTCCGGAAGAACAGTGTGAGGAAGGCGGCGCCCAGAGCCGCTGCAACAATGGTGCGCTGCACCGGCACCCCCTCCGTTTCGACAACCGTGCCAGCTGAAGGGTACGGAAGGCTTGCGCGTAGGGGCCAGCGCAAGTATCGGGCCTTCGGGTGGGGCCCGCCCGAGCGGCCAGAGGGCAACCTTTGCGGGTGCCGAACGATCTCGGACGTCCCGGTCACGGCTGCCGCACAGGCACAGGCACCGGCGCCGTGCGGCAGAAGCGGACGTTCTTCGGTTACGGTTGCGCCGAGCCGGCCTTCGAGGCCTTGTGGGGCTGAACGTCATCAGGCGTGAACCGCGCACCGGGCGGGATGTGAGTCCGGCGGGTGCGACGAGTCCTGGGACGTCGACATTCTCGAGTGCTCCAAGATCGCCTATGCGGATCGCTGGCACGCACTGGTCGCGATGCGAGTCATCTCGCGCGCCTACGAGCAGCGCGGCCGCCCTGGCCCGCGGGGCGCATACCTCTGCCGACCGTGCGGAAGTTGGCATCTCACCTCTGCGAAGAGAGTCCAGACGGCCCCGTGGATGAAGCCGCGCACGACGCGCTGACTGCGGCGTGAGCGGACGTTCACCGGCACGGCCGGCCGCCTCGGATGCCCGCACCGGGGCGGGTGCGAGCACCTGAGCCGCCCCCGTCACCCAGAGCCGGTCTTCTGCTCGGCTGCGGACCACGGCGCAAAGCACGCTCCAGCGCGTGGTCGCATTAACGGCCACCCGGCGCGACCAAGGCTGGTCGAAGGTCACGCGTCGCACCTCGTCCACTGCCCCGAGGTCAGGTCCAGGATCAGCGAGCTGTCGGCGGTTCGGATCCCGGCGTCCAGAGTCAGTGCCGCGGTGCCCAGCACCGACAGCAGGGTGTTGCGGACGGGCCGGACGCGCTCACGCTCGGCCACCATGCGGGCTCGAGGTACCAGCCGTCCACCGTGGATGTCGGGACAGCAGGATCTATGCGTCCTACTTCTTCAATGACAGGAGCCGATGGCCCGGCCAGGCTGTCGGTCAGGTGCTCGGCGCGCTGGCTCTGTATGCGGCTGCCCACTGCTCTCGGTGTGGCTCACTAACGGGGTGCTGACCGCCGGGCATCGCCTGGTGAGGAGTGGCTCAAGAGGGGTCTGCTTCGCCCGAAGTAGCACTGCCCTCCTCGCCGTCCCAACGGTTGAAGGAGGAGCGCGTGCCTGCAGTGATGATCGGTGTCGACCCGCACAAGCGCAGCAACACCGTGCTGGTGCTCGATGCCTCAGAGCGCGTCCTCGCGACCCAGCGGTTCGACAACGACCGTGAGGGCTATCGCGAGCTGAAGAAGTTCGCCAAGACCTGGAAGTCCCGGACCTGGGCCGTCGAAGGTGCGCACGGCTGCGGCCTCGGTCTGGCCCAACGGCTCGCTGCTGAGGGCGAGACCGTGCTGAACGTGCCGGCGAAACTGTCGGCCCGCGTCCGGGCTCTTGGTGGTGGCAGTGGCCGCAAGACCGACGACACCGACGCGTTCGCCGTCGCCGTTGCTGGTCTGCGCGGCCGCAACCTCGAGGTCGTCCAGCCCGACGACACCGCGACCGTCTTCAAGCTGCTCTCGGACCGGCGGCAGCAGCTCGTCGAGCAGCGCATCGCGACCGTGAACCGGCTGCACCAGCTGATCCAAGAACTCCTGCCTGGTGGGGCGTCCAAGCGACTGACGGCCAAGAAGGCCCGCGAGCTGCTCTCTACGATCCGACCTCGCCAGACGGTCGCGAAGACCCGCAAGTCACTCGCGCTCGAGCAACTCACCGACCTCGAGGACCTGGACGCGAAGCTCAAGCAGATCGCCGACCGGATCGGCCAGGTCCTGCACGAGCACCCCAGCCACGTCCAGCAGATCCACGGCATCGGCGCCGTCACGACCGCCGTGGTGCTCGGCGAGGTCGGGGACGTTCGACGCTTCCCGAGCAAGCACCACTTCGCCAGCTACACCGGCACCGCACCGATCGACGCCAGCAGCGGCGACACCATCCGGCACCGCCTCAACCGCGGCGGCAACCGCCGGCTCAACTTCGTCCTGCACGTCGCCGCGAACGTCCAGCTCGCCACCCACCACCCCGACGGCTACGCCTACTACCAACGCAAACGGGCCGCCGGCAAAAGCCACCTCGAAGCCATGCGCTGCCTCAAGCGACGGCTGTGCGACGTCGTCTTCCGGGCCCTCCTCGAGGATCTCGCCGACCGTCAGGTGGCGGACCCGGTAGGACACTCGGGGGCGACTCTTCAATCCAGCGCGTCTGACCCAACCCCGATGGTCAGCCCTTCGGATCAGTCACAACCCGGGCCCGCCACGCCCGACGCTACGCCTCGACGACGCTCCTCGAAAGTGCCCGCTTGACGTAGAGGGGAGCCGTTATGCAACCGGCCCCCGCATCAAGGGGCAGATCAGAGTTGGTGCCATGGCCAGGGAATGCTGAATTTTCGGACGTGCACTCCGCGAGTGAGCCCGGCAGCGTCTGCTGTTTGATCGCCGTGGCGTGGAGGAAGCTCTGGCCCACCCACCAGCAGCCCTTCAGTCGTCTCGGCATCAGCCGTCGGATGTGTTGCGGCGGCGTTCGGAGTAGCGCGGGGCCATCCACTCCATCTGCTCCATCACGAGCTTGATCGCGTCGGGCTGCTTGTCCGGCGGGTAGCCGTGCTTCACAAGCAGCCGCTTGATCGAGGTCCGCAGCTTGGCCCGGACATCGTCGCGGACCGTCCAGTCGGTGCGGATGTCACGTTGCATCACCGCGACGAGCTCGCGGGCGATGTCGGCGAGCACGCCCTCGCCCATAACGTCGACGGCGGCTTCGTTCGTGGCGACAGCATCGAAGAAGGCGAGCTGGTCTTCGTCCAGCGGGGGCGAGAACTTCTGCCCGCGGGCAGCCTCGGCGACGACCTCCTTGGCCAGCTCGATCAGCTCGGCGATGACCTCGGCGGAGGTGAGCTGCTGGTTGGTGTACTTGCGCATCAGGTCGTTGATCCGCTCGGAGAACGCCCGCTGCCGCAGCGCGTTGTGCCCGGTGGCCTTCGCGGACTCCTCGTGGATCAGCGCCCGCAGCGCCTCGATCGCGATGTGCGGGTTGGGCGCCTCCTGGGTCTGCTTCACGAACGCCGGGCCCAAGTCCATCAGGCTCGGCTTGGGCATTCCCGCGGCCTCGTAGATGTCCAGCACGTCCCCACTCGCGGTGGAGGTCGCGATGAGCTGGCTCAGCAGCCGCGCGATGTCCTCGGGCACGGGCTCGCCGCGGGCCTGGCGATCGGCCGCGTCGAGCTTGGCCATCCATACGCGGACTTCCTCGAAGTACTGAACGTCGGGCCTCAGGACCTGGACATCGGGATGGTTCGAACACAGCGCCCAGGCGCGGGCCAGCAGCCGCGCGAGGCGACGGAAGGCGTCGGCGAGGGTCTCCTCACCTTCCTCTACCTGGTTCCCTGCGGTGCGGGGGTCGCGGAGGTGGTTCACCATCCCCTGCACGACGTGGAGGTAGGCGCGGGCATCGCCGCGTGACCGGCGGTCGGTGAAGATCGCCTTCCAGTCGTAACCAGCGACCAGGTCACCGAGTGCGGCGACGAGCTCAATGGTCGGTTGGATCTCGTCGCCGGTGCTGCGTCCCATCGGCTTGGAAGCCTGGTCCTGAGCCGAGTAGACCTCCAAGGCACTCTTGAGGTTCTCGGCCAGCGGGGCGTAGGCGACGAGCAGGCCGTCCTGCTTGCCGCGGAAGGTGCGGTTGACACGGGCCAGGGTCTGCATGAGCAGCGCGCCCTTGAGCGGCCGGTCGAGGTAGAGGGTATGCAGCGGCGGCGCGTCGAAGCCGGTGAGCATCATGTCCTTGACGATCACGATCTCGAGCTCGTCGTCGGGGTTCTTCAACCGCTCCTTGATCGCCTTGTTCTGCGACGGTCGGCGCACGTGCTCCACCACCGGAGAGACGTCGGAGGGGGTCCCGGAGTAGACGACCTTGATCTTGCCGGTGGCGATGTCGTCGGTGTGCCAGTCGGGCCGCTGAGCGATGATCGCGGCGTAAAGGTTGGCGCAGATCTCGCGGGTCGCCCCGACGATCAGCGTCTTGCCCGGCCCGTCGAGGAACGGACGCATGGCCCTGCTGCGGTTCTCCCAGTGCGCGACCAGGTCCTCGGCCAGTGCGGTGATCCGTTGCGGGGCGCCGTAGACGGCGTTGACGACAGCGACGCTCTGCTCGATTCGGGCGCGCTCGACGTCGTCAAGGCCCTCGGTGAGCACGTCGGCGACCTCGTCGAGGTCCTTCTCGGTGACGCCACTGGCCAGAGTGACCTTGATGAGCCGGGGCTCGAAGTACACGGGGACGGTGGCGCCGTCGTCGACGGCGCGGCTGAGGTCGTAGATGTCGATGTAGTCGCCGAAGACCTCGCGGGTATTGCGGTCGTCAAACGAGATCGGGGTGCCGGTGAACGCGATCATGGTCGCCCGAGGCAGGGCATCCTTGAGGTGGCGGGCGTAGCCGTCGAGGTCGTCGTAGTGGCTGCGGTGCGCCTCGTCGACCACGACGATGATGTTGCGGCGGGCGGAGAGTTGCGGGTGGTCGACGCCAGCTTCCATCTCAGCCTGGCTGCGGGAGAACTTCTGCAGGGTCGTGAAGTAGATGCCGCCGGTGGTGCGCTGGATGAGCTCCTCGCGCAGCTGCTCCCGGCTGGTCACGGCCTGGGGCTTGTCCGCCAGCAGCATGCTCATCTGGAACGCGTCGAAGAGCTGCTCGTCGAGCTCGGTGCGGTCGGTGATCACCACGATGGTGGGGTTCAGCAGCTTCGGCTCCCGCGCGACCCGGCCGGCGTAGAGCTCCATCTCCATGGACTTGCCCGAGCCCTGGGTGTGCCAGACGACGCCGGCCTTGCCGTTGCTCTCGACCGCGAGGACAGTGCTGGCCACGGCCTTGGTGACGGCGAAGTACTGGTGTGGCTTCGCGATGCGCTTCGCGAGACCTGCCGCGCCCTCGTCGAAGGCGACGAAGTCCCGCTGCAGCTGCAGGAAACGCTCCTGGTTCGCGATCCCGAACAGCAGCACCTCCAGCGCCGACGCGTACTCGCCGTCAACCTCTTGGTCAAAGCGCACGGGGCGGCCGTCGTCGTCGACGTTCCACGGCGAGAAGTGGTTCAGCGGCGTGAATGGCGTCCCGTACTGGGCGAAGAGTCCGTCGCTCGCGACGGTGAGCACAGCGAAGCGGAACGCCATCGGGAACTCGCGCAGGTACGTATGAAGCTGTGCGTGCGCGGCGGCGACGTCGGCCTTGGCGCTGCCGGCCTTCTTGAGCTCCAGCACCGCGACGGGGAGCCCGTTGACGTAGAGCACGATGTCGAAGCGGCGCTCGTGGTCCCGGTCGATCAGCGTCACCTGGTTGACGGCGAGCCAGTCGCTCTCGGCCGGGTCCGCGCTGATTAGACGGAGCGTCGGGTTCTGCTCGACACCGTTCTGATCAGTCCAGCTGAGCCCCCGGTAGCCGGCGACGACCCACTCGTGGATCCGCTGGTTCTCGGTGATGGCGTCCTGCGAGCGCGGCGTGAGGATGTCGGCCATCGCCTGGTGCAGCAGGTCCAGTGGCACCGTCGGGTTCAGCCGCCGCAGCGCTTCGAGAAACCGAGAGTTGATGACGGGGTCACTCCACGACTCCCGCTCCCCAGTGCCCGGGGCGATCGCGGCCCCCGCTTTCGGGGTCCAGCCGAGTTCGGCCAGCGCCTCCAAAGCGAGCCGCTCCCAGTCGTCTTCACTCATCTGATCGTCGCCGCTCATCAGGCCTCCCCCTCCACGATCCGTTCGGCGTCCTTGACCCGCAGCCGCCCGGACATCAGTTCTGGAAGCAACGTGTCCCGCAGTTCTGACAGCTTCACGTCCTCCCCGATGGCCGCGATGACTCGGGTCTCTAAGGACCGCAATTTCTCCTCGAGTCCGTCCACCAGGTCGGGACGGACGGTCGGAACCCTGACGCCGAGGAGCTGCGGTTTGCTGATCGAACCGAAAATCGTGCCTCCGGCCTGGAACGGCAGCCAAGCCTCCGGGATATCCCGGAGGAGGTGAAATAGCGTGTGATTCCGCCCGATCAAGGAGCGCACACCTGCAAGTCCGCGTCCCACGCACGTTGGTTCGGACGCGATGTTGGTCCGGCCAACCGGTGCCCTGACGCTGACGAGAATGTCTCCTTGTTCAACAGTTCGCACCGGGGCGTCAGTCCACATCCGGTTGCTCGGCGTCCGCACGCCAAAGTCTGTTACTCCCTGGTAGAAGACCAGGCCCTTGCCGGACGTGTTGTAGCTGGTCCCCGGAGGAGAAGAGCCCATTGTGACTTGAGCTATCGACCCAAGGGTGGCGGCATCGTCAGAGAGTGCTGAACGAGTCAGCGCGGCGGCGAGTCCGTCCATGGTCTCGATGAGTGCGGCGTTGGACGCGATCTTGTCGTCGAGCGCCCCCAAGACCTCCGCGATCGCCCGCTGTTGCGCAACGGGGGGGATCCGAATCGTCATGTGCTTGAGATGGCTCGGCCCGAAATGGTTCATGACGCTGCCGACGCCCATCTCCGCTATCTGCTGTTTGAACTCCGGCGACTGAAGTGCGAACGGGATGAACTCCGGAACGACGCGTTCGTCTCGAGGGCGAAAGCGGATTATGCCGGTATAGGGAATCGCGCCGACACCGTTCTCGCGAACGACTGCCACTTCACCCAACGAGGCCGACGTACTCAACAAGACGTCACCCGCGGAAACGCAGAAGTGGCTCCACTTCTTGGCGACCTTGACTGGGTCCAGGTAGTTGCAACCAGCCAGGAGGTTCGCGCCGGATTTGAGGCCGGCCAAGCGGATCAGCGGAACCCCCTCGGTATGGAAATCGACCGCCATGATGCCCGGACCTTCGCGAAAATCGAGTACCTCGGTCAACGAAACGACGACGGTGTCAGACATCGACTTTGCCCAGTTGCTCTCGAACTATCAGTTCTAGACGCGAGGACTCGTCGAACTGTGCCAGTAGGTCCGCTGTCAGCCGTTCGATCCGGGCCGCGATTGGCTCGCCGTCGTGCTCGGCTTCGGCTGCACCGACGTACCGGCCCGGGGTCAGGGCGTAGTCATTGGCCTTGACCTCGGCCAGGGTCGCGCTCATGCAGAAGCCGGCGACATCAAGGTATTCGCCGATGGCGGAAGCCGTACCGCGCCACCTATGGAAGGTGTCGGCGATGCGGGCGATGTCCTCGTCTGACAGCGCACGCTCGGCGCGGTCGACCATGGTGCCGAGGTTGCGGGCGTCGATGAAGAGCACCTGCCCGGAGCGGTCGACGGAGCCGCCTGCGCCCTTGCTCTTGTCCTTCGCGAAGAACCACAGGCACACCGGGATGCCGGTGCTGCGGAACAGCTGGGTGGGCAGGGCGACCATGCAAGACACGAGGTCGGCCTCGACGATCTGTGCGCGGATCTCGCCTTCGCCTCCGGAGTTGGAGCTCATGGAGCCGTTGGCCATGACGACGCCGGCGCTGCCGCCCGGGGCGAGCTTGCTGAGGATGTGCTGGATCCAGGCGTAGTTGGCGTTGCCGGCAGGGGGGACGCCGTACTTCCAGCGGGGGTCGTCGGTGCGGCGGACCCAGTCCTTGATGTTGAAGGGTGGGTTCGCGAGGACGTAGTCGGCGCCCTTGGCGCCGGAGAGGTCGGGGTGGTTGTCGTGGGCGAAGGTGTCGCCCCAGCGGCTGGAGAGGCCCTTGCTCTCGAGGCCGTGGATGGCGAGGTTCATCTTGGCCATGCGCCAGGTGCGCTCGTTCATCTCCTGGCCGTAGACGGCAATGTCAGAGCCCTCGCTCTGGTGGGCCTCGAGGAACTTCTCGGTCTGCACGAACATGCCGCCCGAGCCGCAACATGGGTCGTAGACGCGGCCGCGGGTGGGCTCGAGGACCTCGACGAGCACCCGGACGACACCCGCGGGGGTGTAGAACTCGCCGCCGCGCTTGCCCTCCGCCTTCGCGAACTTCTCCAGGAAGTACTCGTACACCTCTCCGAGGAGGTCCCGGGCCTTCGAGGCGCCCTCGCCGGTGAAGCGGGCGGAATTGAAGAGGTCGAGCAGCTCACCTAGGCGCCGCTGGTCGACGTTGTCGCGGTTGTAGATGCGCGGGAGCGTCCCGGCCAGAGAGGGGTTGGCGCCCATGATGAAGTCCATCGCGTCGTCGATGAGTTCGCCGATGGGCTTGAACGGCTGGCCCATCGCGGCGGGCAGGCCCTTGGCGTGCTGGGCGAGGTAGGTCCAGCGGGCGTGCTTGTTGACGTAGAAGACGCCGTTGCCGGTGTACTCGTCGATGTCGTCGAGCTGGCCGGCGATCTGGGTCTCGTCCCAGCCTTCGGCGGCGAGCTCGGCGGCGATCTGGGCGCGGCGCTCGTCGAAGGAGTCCGAGACGTACTTGAGAAACACCAGCCCTAGGACGACGTCCTTGTACTGGGATGCGTCCATGGACCCGCGGAGCTTGTCCGCGGCCCTCCACAGGGTGTCCTTGAGCTCCTTCATCGTCGACGGGAGCGTGTCGTCCCGCTTCTTCTTGGGGGGCATCAGGTGCCTTCCTTCTGGGGGTGCTCGGGGGAGTCTGTTGGGTGGAGGGTGAGCGCGCGGCTGCTGACGCCGGCGATCACGAGGTCAGTGAGGGTGTTGAGGTCGGTCAGCCGTCGCCGGAGTTCCTGTCGCTGGGCCTCGACGGCGGCGAGTGCCCGATTGGTCGGTGCTACGTGAGCCGGCGGGAGGACGGGCACGGCCCATCGGCGCCAGTCGCGGGCACCCGGGGGCTGGGAGGCGATCGTCGAGGCGATCACCCAGGGGCTGAGGCCCTCCCCCTTGTCCCGGTTCACACGGAGGATCCGAGCCGGGTACTGAACCGCTGAGCCGCCTTCGGTGTCGACGAGGGCTCGCGGGCAGGGCGCCGTGCAGAAGACGACGTCACCCGGCTCAGTCAGCCGGGAGGAGTGGGTGCCGAGGAACGAGAGGCGGTCCACGCGACGCGACCCGTTCGCGGCCTCGCCGGTGAGTTCAGGGACGCCCAGCACCGGCACGCTGCCGCCGCCGACGAGGTCGAAGCCGGTGCGGTTGCCGCTGATGACCCGAACGGCGCCCTCTTCGACCGCGCCGGCAAGCGTGCTGGCGAACGCCGCGCTCGCCTCGGAGCCTGGCTCGACTCGAAGGTCGGACAAAGGGGCCTCGAAGGTCTGCGCTGTCGAGAGCGCTGTGACTTGGAGGGCTAGGTCGGCCGGCGACCGAAGAATCCTGCCGGGAGCGCGCCGGGTGGGGATCAAGGATCCGCTGCTCGCGAGGAGCGCGGCGGTGCGCACGAGGGCGAGGTGGGTGTAGTGGTGCGCGCCGGCGAGGGTGGACGCGGACGCGACCACGTCGTCGACGATCGCGGTGACAGCTGTGCCGGAGAGCGAGGGCGAGGGCAGGTGGCCAAGGGCCACGCGGCGGTCTCCCAGCACTGCGTCGGTCGGGTCCGTTCCCAGAATCCAGATGGCCAGGGACTCCCGTGGGCGCTGGGTCACCGAGCCGGCGGGGAGCCGCAGGGCTGCGCGGAGGCGACCAGCACGCAGGACCTGTTCGCGAACTGCTCGCGTTTCGCGGTCACGAAGGCGGTCGACCAGCACTGCTGCCGGGGCGACCACGACGGCGTAGTGGTGGTCCCCCATCGACACGGCGAGCTCGTCGATGGCGTCGAGGATCTCCAGCGGAGTCATCTGGGGGCTGCCGACGACGGGGTAGTGGGCCAGCATCACCGACGTCTGAGCGTCGTTCAGGGCGGCGGGGGCGGGGGTGAGGAGCAGCCCTCGGGCTGCGGCACGGCGGCGGAACAGCCGCGCCGCCTGGTGTTCGCTCGCGGACATCAGGACGTCGGGGTGCGGGTCCCCGGCCGCGTCGACAGCGCTAAGCAGGAGGTCGCTTCCGACCCCTGTGGGGTCGAGGTAGGCGGGGTTCTCATCGCCCAGAAGCACTCCCAGCCCACGGACGACAGCGACGACCAGGTCATGGACGGGGGGCGCCAGCGACGACGCGGCGAGGTCGGTGGCGTCGTGGCGGAAGCGCTCAGCGAGCAGTCCTTCGAGAGCGGCGCGGGGGCTGTAGGCCGCGTCGGCAAGCTCGTCGGCGTAGGCCGCCACGCTGACCGCCTGGGCGCCGAGGCCGTCGACCTCCCGGAGCAGGAAAGTATCTCGGCGGTCGACCGAGGCCGCCAGGGCCGTCAGCTGCTCGGCAGTGAGGCCGTCCAGTGCCGTGTCGGTAGCGGCCTTGAGGGCGAGCAGGGCACTCAGCCCGTCGAAGGCCTCGGGGTCACTTGCGAGGGTCAGCCCGGCCGGCAGCGCGAAGACCGCGACATCTGCGCGGAGGTCGCGGCCACGCGCACGCCCCGTGGCTTCGAGCCACCCCAGGACGTCGTCCGCGTCGAAGACCTCCCGGCTGTTCACTCGCGCCACCGGGCCGGGGAAGGGCCGCTCGGTTGCTTCGTAGCGCCGGCGCCACATCGAGACGGCGGGGCGCTGCACACCCGTCAGCCTGGCGACGTCGGGGAGGGAGAGCTGCAGGTTCATGTGGCGCTCCCTTCGTGACGGTGGCTGATGCAAGGACCATAGCCAAGAACCCGGAGCATGACAGTTAATGTCTGATAACCGGGGTTATCAGGTTTTCTTGCATCGAGGGCGCCGGCGGGTCGCATGGTTGACCTACCGGCCGCATCCCGTGGCCAGTGACGCCCAGGAGGTCCTCATGCACCCGACCGCTCACGCTCGTCTCGACGCCGAAAGTTCGGCGCTCGTCATCGACAGCCTTGCCATCAGCGACGCGGGAGTCGTCGCGGAGGCCAGGCGGTGGTCCTCCGGTTCGCGGGGTGACGTCGCCGCGCTCGAGGCGATGACCGAGGCCGACCTCACTCCGTTCGTCCGTCAGGCTCTGGGCATCGGCGCCGCCGCGATCGCTGCCGCCGGCAACGCGCAGGACACCTTCGACCTCGAGCGGCTCGTGACCGAGGTTGGGGCCCGCACCAGCCACGCCAGCCGCGAGGCCGCAGCTCTGACGGCCAAGGCTGTCGCCGACGCGAGCACGGCGATGGCCACGGCCTCAGAGCTGGCTCGGAAGTCGATCGCTGACGCTGACGTCGCGAGCCGGCAGAGCTTCCAGGAGACCGTAACCACCGCTCAGACGACCCTGCGGGGAGAGCTCGAGCGGCTGTTCGGCGGGGATAGTCCCCAGCTCCTCGCGCGGCTGCAGCCCCTGCTCGCCACTTTCGCCACCGATCTCGACGCCAAGGTCTCTCGCCAGACCGGTGAGCTGCTGGCGAAGGCTGCCCGGCAGTTCGACCCCAGCGACCCCACCTCGCCCATGGCCAAGCACAGCGCAGCACTCGCCCTCCAGCAGCAGTCGCTCGCCCAGTCGCTCGAGAAGCACCACGAGGCGCTGGCCGGCAAGGTCGACGAGCTCGCCACGGCGGTGAAGGTCCAGACCGCCGCTCGACAGGCGACGTCGAAGACCGCCAGCGTCACCCCGCTGAAGGGCGCGAGCTACGCCGACGACGTCCACGCCGTCATGGCCACGATCGCGGCCGGCCTCGGCGACGAGTACACCGACACCGGCGCGATCGCAGGCAACATCTCCCGGAACAAGAAGGGCGACGGACTGCTCACCGTCGGCGACGCCGACGCCCGCGTGGTGCTGGAGATGAGCGACTCCCAGCGCCCCAACTGGAACGGTTACCTCGACGAGGCGGAGCGCAACCGGGCCGCGAGCGCCTCGCTGGGCTTGGTACCGACCGCCGAGCAGAACGCCGGGCAAAGCATCCGGGTGCTCAGCGCCCGGCGCATCGTCATGGCTTTCGACCCGGCCTCCGGCGACCCTGACCTGCTTCGCACCGTCGTGATGCTCCTGCGCACCGCCAGCGTCACCGCCGCCGCGCGCAGCGGGGCCAACGAGATCGCCACCGCCGAGGAGAAGCTCACCGAGGCCCTCGAGCTGCTCACCAAGATCGACGACATCCAGAAGACCGCGACGTCGATTCACAAGAGCGCGGCGAAGATCCACCTGGAGTGCGACTCGTTCGCGACCAGCATCCAGCGGCTGCTCAACCAGGCGCTGGCGGCCCTTGCCGGCGCGGAGCCCGACGCCGTGGTCAGCGCCGGCCCCGCGGCGCAGCTCGCCAGCGGCGCCGCCTGAGACTTCGGGCGCGGCGGCGATCAGGGGGGCCACCGCACCCGGCTTGCGGCGTCACCCTTCCCGCCGGATTGCGGAAGGAGCGCGCACCCGCCGGGGTGCGGTCAGCCGTCCACCCTGACGCCCGCTCATCGGCATGAGCGGCAGCCCATCCAGCCCCGACCATGCAGGCATCTGCATGACTTTCGTCCTCTTCGCCTGCCGCCCCCGTCTCCAGGTGGCATGATCGGCTGCCTGCCTCAGAGCGAAGAAGCGGCGCTCTTCGCTGTCGGACGCTTCCGCTGGAAACGTCGAGGAGCAGGCTTTCCTCACCTCGTCGCAGTCAGTCCTGGTTTCTCACTTGGACGCGGGAGAGCGAGTCCGCATCGACGCCCGTGAACAGGGCAGCCCAATGGGGCAGATCGACCGTGGCCGTGACGGCTCTGCCGTCCAGTTCCACCGTGACAGTTCCCGGTTGGTCGAGGTCTCCCACGACGGCTAGCACGCCGAGTTCGCTGTTGTTAGGTTCGTCATCGTTGTCAGGTCCGTCGTCCGGGAAGCTAACCCAGGTCCATCCCGCATCGTCGCTACATAGCGCGGTCCATGTCTCGCCATCGCGATGGGCAATCACAAGAAGGTCACCTCGCCCAGGCTCACTTGTCATGACGTAGACCGCGGCATAGTCATCAACTTCGTGATGGGCGACTACTCGTGCACCTGATGCCGCGCTGAATCCGGCCAGCGCACACTGTGAAGGGGTATCGGCCATGCGTCGAGCGTAGGCGCGCCGGACGGCCCGTACGGGTACCAACAAGACCGTCCAGCAGAACCACGTTGTCGCCGTGGCCGAGCAAGACGTGACGACCGCCCTCGCCGCGCTCGCCGCGCTCGCCGAAGCCGTGTAGCGGCGCCTCCCAGCTCGGCTATCCGGGCTTATAGGCGGCACCCGGCAGGCGTGGGTCAGCGGTCGTCAGCGCCAGTGGTGTGGGCGTCGAGCACCCGAACAACCGCGTCAAGAGCCGGCTCCGCTCGTGGTCCCCAGCCGGCGGCGAGCCCATGAACGCGCGCTGCGGCTCCCCCACGACGATGTGGTCGAAGGCTCTGTGACCGTCGCGTACCGCGTCGAGTAGGAGGCGTGCCTGCGGGCGTCTGGCCCATGGCAGGCGGCGGGAGACGCCCAGGTCGGCGGCGTCGATGAAGACTTCTTCTAGCACCCAACCGCGACGCTGGACCTCCGCTTCGGCAGCCGTGCGCTGGGCTGCGAGCCCGGCTCCGCTGGCGGCTTGCTCAGCGGTGCTGACGCGGAGGTAGGCAACGGCTCGGATGGCCTGGGGCTCGGCGTTCTTGGGTGGCTTCGGCACGCGATGTTTGTACCCAAGGAAGGCTTCCTGTTAGCGCCGGAGCTTGGCGTCGCAGGCCTTGATCGTCTCCTTGGCGGCCCGCTGCTGGGCCTCGTAGGCATTCTCCTCAGTGGCGGAGAGCAGCTGGTCGACGTTCCGGTCGAGGGTCGCCGGCTTGAAGAGGTCGGCGAGCCATGCGTCGAGTGGCCGGAGGGCCCGGTCTTCCCGGGGGTAGACGGACTTGGCGTGCGGCAGGTCGCGTGACGCGGCGTTGTTGAGCGACCGTCGTGACCGTGCAGGAACCGTCGGCGCAGGCGATCCGCATGACGGTCCCCCAAGGCGACCTGACGTCGTTCGCGAAGATCGCACAGCACCTTCGCGTGCCGAATCTCTTCCGAGCGCCAGCCGCGTGGGTGCGGTCTGAGCACGTCGAGCCCTGGGGTGACTAGGTCTGAAACCCTCCAAAATGACCTCCCGGCGCCCGCAAACGGGACGTAACGTGGCCGTACCCCCACGCCGAAGGATCCCCATCTTGCTCAGCGCACGACGCTCCGCCCTGATCCCGCTCGTCGCCCTCGGTTTCGGGCTTCTCACCTCCCCGCCGGCGTCCGCAGCCGTGCCACGGCTCGCGAATGAGACCGCTCTCGGTCCGGCGCCTCAGGCCGCGCCAGCTCAGGTCACTGATCTGGCGGGGGCAGGCCAAACGCAGGTCTACGGCGTGCGCCGAGCACCCGGCGACATCTCGATCACGATGAACTTCGGCGGAACCTTCCACCGTGTCGACGGCCGTGGGCTCGTCAAGGGCGCCTCGGTGGTCGGCGACGTCGCCTACCTGCCGAGCCCGGGGAAGGTCACCGTGCACGACAAGAGTGGTCTGCTCGGGAGCATCGCGGTCGGGCCCGAAGACCGCTACCTCACGGGCGCCGGCGACCACGAGGTCCTACTCGCCACCTCCACATCGGCCGGAACCTCCCTGACGCTGCGTCCTCTGAGCGGCCCGGACCGGCTGGTCACGACCCTGCCCGCCGGGTCCCTCGGCCACGTCGCCGCCGACCCCACGACCGCGCTGGTCGCCTACACCGCGGACGGAAGCACCGTCCCGGTCGTCGATGCCCTGGACCTCGCCTCCGGCACGGTCACCCAGGTCAACACCACGGCGCTCACCGTTGCCGACCCGCTCGTCGCCCTCAGCCCGGGCGTGTACGGCTGGTCGGACTCCCACGCGGTGGTGCGCGTCCCCCGCACTGGCGGCGCGGAGCTTCGGCGCACGACGGGACCCGTAACGGCGCTCGCCATCAACGACGACTCCACCGGCTGGACCGCCGATGGGCGCTTCTCCACTGCCGTCCTCGACGACACCGTGGCACCTGTCGACCACGGCCCGGTGCTCGACCCCACTCTTGCCGCGGCCACTCTCTCCAGCTACCACGTTCCGACCGCCTTCTCCGGACTGGCGTTCCTCGACGAGTTCGTGACCAGCAAGGTCGCCGCGCCCACCGGCGACAACCTCGGCCGGGCCAACGCCGTCATCAGTGACCTGCGCCTGACAGCAGGGCTACTGGTCAGCCACGACAACAGCAACCCGAAGGGCACGCTGACATCAATCACCCGGCGCAGCCAAGGCGACATCGCCGTGGAGGCCAGCCGATACGCCAGCAGCGACGGAGGCCGGCGGCTCATGGCGGTGTCCGGCCGCTTCCACGCGCTCGGAAACGCCGCCGACACCTCGGTCACCATGACGGTGCAGAAGGCGTTCTCGTCCGACCCCGACGGTGCGACCCTCACCGCCCCCATCGCCACGGGCGTCGACACGATCGAGCTGTCCGGGATGCGGCTGCTCGTGCACCGCCCCGGAGCGAACAACTCGCAGCTCTACACGAACGACGGGCACAACACGCCACCCCTGACGCTGCCCCTGACGTCGTCGCTCTACGGCGCCCGGGTCGCGTGGCTCAACCCGGACGGCTCTGTGCAGACGGAGGACCTCGACAGCGGAACCACGACGACCATCCGGCCCGCCACCGCCCTCACCTGCCCGGCGAGCGCCACAGCCATCCGGGTGGCCGGAGACAGCGTCTTCTGGAGCCTGTGCGGCCAGAACCGGGTGCACCACGTCTCCTCGGGCACCGACATCGTCCTTCCCGACGGTGACGACACCAACGCACGACTCGGCACCGGGGTGCTCGCCGTCCAGGACCCAGCGACTGGGCTGCTGTCCGTCACCGACCTCGACACACTGACGAGCTACCCCGTCGCGGACACGCCCGTGAGCTTCGACGTCGACGAGCGGTTCGTCGCCTGGGCGGACGACGCCTACGCGGTGCACATCGCGCCGCTGCCGTTCGACAACTCCGACGTCGGTCCGCAGGTCCTCGCCAGGTGGGTCACGAACGACACCGTCATCCCCCGCGGCTACACCTACAACCGGGTGCCCGTGAAGTGGGAGCGGCAGATCGACTTCTCCCAGCCCGTCAACACCGTCCTGGCTGTCGGAGGATTCAACCGTCGCTGGTCCGGCCCCCAGACGAACGCCTGGCTCCAGGGCAGCATGACCGTCGAGTGGGACGGGAGCACGAGTGACATCAACGGCGACCACGACACCCCGCCGGGTCTCTACCCCTGGACGGTCACGGCTACGGCCGTCAGCGGATCGACCGTGCAGTGGACCCAGTCCGGCACGCTGGCCGTGCGTGACCCGCGCGGCACCCGAGTCGTCATCACCTCCTCCCCCAAGACCCTCATCGCCGGCGGCCGCGGTGCCATCAACCTCAAGGTCCTGCTCGGCAGCAACGGCATCCCCGGTGCGCCGCTCACCGTCCAGGCCCGTCTCCACGGGACGACCGCCTGGCAGACCATCGCCTCGCTGAAGGCCAGCAGCACCGGCACGCTGTCGTACGCCGTCGCGCCGAGCCAGTCGAGCGACTACCTGATCCGCTACTCGGGCGGCCCCTACGGCCCGGCCACCAGCGTCAGCCCGATCATCGCGGTGGGCGTCGCGCAGAAGGTGACGGCTGCGTTCAGCCGATCCTCCGTCCGGACCGGGACGACTGTCACGCTCTCCGGCGCCGTAGCGCCCGCCAAGGCCGGGCAGCTGGTGTCCGTGCAGCGGTACAGCTCCGGGAAGTGGCGCACCACGGCGAACATGAAGCTGAGCAGCACCAGCAGCTACCGGCTTTCCCTCAGGGCCACGCGAGGGTCGGTGAGCTACCGCGTCGTGCGCGCGACGGACAGTCGCAACCTCGCCGGCACGTCCCCGACACTCGTCCTCAAGGGGAGCTGACGGGCATGAGCGGCTGATAGGTCCCGCACTGGTCCCGTTGTCTCTGCTCGCCGCGAACGTTCCCCTCGTGGCGCGCCCGGACGTCGCAGCCGCCGGCACCGCAACGCAGTCAGTCCTCGTCGTCCGCGGTGGCAGCACCCCGGTCGACAGCTACGGATCCGAGAACCAGGTCTACACGAGCTCGCAGGTGCCGCTGCAGAGCAACACTGATGGCCGCCCGGCCCTCGCCGGCAACGCGCTGGTCGACGGGTACCGCACGTCGTTACGTCCCGACCAGCTGGACGACGACCACGCCCTGCTACACCGGTCCTAACACCGCGAAGGCCGTCGTCCACGACGCTGCCTACTCCTCCACCGGCGTCCCCACGCGGCTGTCGGTGACGATCACGCTGCCCTGCCGGTACAACGCCAACAACCCCAGCACCTCGTCGGTGATCGAGGCCCGGTACAACGAGCCGGTCTCCTCCGGTGTCGGCGCAGTCAGCACGCCGTCCGCGGCCGCCCTGCCCGCAGCATCGACGACCGCGGGCACACCTGTCTCGTTCAGCCGGACATTCACCAACGCAGGGCTTAGGTGCGGCGTCGAGCAAGATCATCCGTTATGCCACGTGGCATAACGGAGGGGTCGGGTAGCCCGACGGAGTGCGCGATCAGCAGCGATTTCACGCTCAAAGCGCTACTTTCGAAGGGCCTCGAGCGGCCCTGTCAGTGGTTCAAGTCCCCCCTCGGACACCACGGTTCTGCACGCCGACCTCCTCGAGGGTCACGTTGAGTCGGGGAGCTCCGGACACGACGACCTCGAGGTGATCGGGGAAGAGAGCGACCTCTTCGAGGAGTTCGTGCACGAGCACGCGTCGCTCATCCTGAGTCGCTTCCTTCCAGACGGCCTCGACGTTGAGCTGGGCAAGAAGTGCCGCGACCTCCTCGAACCTCTGGACGACGTCGTCGGCCTGGCGTAGGGCTTCCTGCTCGCGGATCTGCTCGGACTTCGCCAGGTCGATCTGCTGCCTGAGCCGGAGCTCCTCCTCGGCGTACAGGTCACTGCCGATCTTGTCGGCGTAGTGCAGTTCGAGCAGCTTGCGTCGCTTGGTCTCAAGCTCAGCCACGCGAGCGTCCCGTCGCGCGTCGGCACGGCCCGTCGCTCGGCCCTTTGGGCCTTGCGCGCCCCCCGTCCCGATCTCGCACCGGATTGCCTCCCGTAGTGCTGCGTCGTCCCCCAGCAGACGCATACCTAGCAGGACGGCCCGTTCCAGGGCCCAGGCAGCGCGGCGCGGCATAGCGCAGCCCTGGCCACGGTGCTTGCAGCGGAACACCGGCTCACCGTTCTGTCGGTACTCGACAGCGGCCAGCCGATGACAGAGACCACACCGGACGCGACCTGAGAGGATCTCCCGGCTCAGGCGCCGTCGCCCAGGCACGGACCCGCGATGCGCCGCCTCGAACTCCTCGAGGCTGATCAGCGGTTGATGGCTCCCGGGGAACCACTCGCCGTTGTAGAGCACTTCCCCGAGGTAGATGCGGGACTGCAGGATCAGCCTGACCGTGGAGTACTTGACGCCGGTCCGCTCCTCGATCCGCTGATGACTCAGTCCCTCAGCGCGGAGCCGGAAGATCTCGCGGACGACAGGTGCCTGGTCGTTCAGGACCAGGACCCCGTCGCGCATGTCGTAGCCGGTCTTGGCTCGATTGATCCACCGGCCCTGCTGGATGGCTTGGTGCATGCCCATGCGGACGTTCTCGGCCAGCTGCTCCCGGTAGAACTGCGCGAACGAGCCGAGCACGTTGTAGAACATGCGACCCGTCGCAGTCGACAAGTCGAGCTTCTCGGTGAAGGAGTGGAGCGTCACGCCCTTCGCCAGGAAGACGTCAGCGAGCGCGCTCAGGTCACCCAGGTTCCTTGAGAGCCGGTCGAGGCGCCACACCAGGATGTGCCCCACGTGGCCGTTCCCGACCATCTCGAGGAGGCGCTGCAAGCCTGGCCGCTCGAGGTTCTTGCCCGACAGCCCAGGGTCGGTGATGACGACGACGTCGCCAAGGTCATGCAGCTCCGCATAGACCCGCAGCTTGTCCGCCTGGCCCGCGATCGAGGAGCCCTCTTCGGCCTGCTCCTCGGTCGACACCCGGCAGTACGCGACCGTCAACATCGCTCTCCCCCTCGCTCTTGGTCACCATACGAAGCCCGACCGCCACGAGGACCTTGGCGACGCGGCTGTAGTCAGGAGCCGTCATGCCAGCCCCAAGGCACGCCGCTTCACACGAACGCGCTCGGCGAAGCTCTTGCGCGTGACGATCTCGTAGTCACGGATGACAGGCGGCAGTGCGTCGAGCGTGGATTCCACGTCGTCCGTCCCTAGGTGGGCGGCGGCTGCTGCGAGATATCCGACGAGTCCGGGCGCGAGCTTGCGCAGCGAGCCCTTGTGGCGCCCTTCCTTGACCCGCTCGAGCCCAACCGCGCGCTCGGCGAAGCTAGCCGCCTGAATCCGGGCCCACTCCTCGGCCAGCGGCCAGCGAGCCCTGGTCTGATCGGCTGTCGGTCGCCGGTAGGTGAGCCAGCCGGTGGTCAACGCGGCCCAGGCGCCCGGGGCGCCGGCCACGACCTCAGTGGCACTGTCGAGGCCGAACTCGCAGGGCCTGGCGACCCAGCTCGAACTCGACGCGAACGACGGGTTGGGTCGGGTCGTAGCGGCTCCCCCAGACCGCTGACCACCAGTCATGGCCGCCCTCCCGAGCCTGACGGCTCTTGTCATAGATGCGAGCCGTCACCGTGCCTGTCTTGCGCCTCCCGAACTCGAACCCGGTCCAGGCGTCGCCGTCCTCCCTGGTGTTGAGACGGGCCGCACGGCACACAAAGCGGTCTCGGTCCTCGGCTCCCAGGGACCAGCCCTGCCAATCGGAGTAGACGTCCAGGCGCGACCCCGTCAGGCGAACGTCCGGCAGGACGTCCTCTACCTGGCCCTCGAGCCACGCGAGCGCGTTGGCGACGCCGACCGCGTGCAGGAACTCGGTACGTGGCTGGATCCGTAGGGCAGGCAGCGACTCCTTGTCCGTCACGCCGATCACCCCGCGCTCGTGGCTCAAGCAGAACCGATACCTGCCCATCCCCCGGCCCTCCACGGACCAGTGACCGTCGCCCACGCTGAAGGGCACGGACTCTCGGTGCTCCTCTGCCACGGACCGATGTGCCTCGAGCTCGTCCACGAACCCCGGCCTGAGCACACCGTGACCCGACAGGTAGAGCGCGTCAATGCCGGAGGCGAGCTCGGTCAGCCCAGGCAGCGCGGCGCCGCTGGCGGCGACCTCACCTACCTGGAGTCTCATAGGTGAGACTCTAGGTGATGGCGAACTACTTGTCTGTAGTTTGAGACTTCATCTTGGGGTGTGTCGCGCGCGGAGCGATCGTCGGACCCTCGTTCCTCAGATACGCGTCGAGGTCGAGCTCGACGCCGGGGAAGCGGAACTCGTCCGGGTGGACCCCCATCGTCTTCCGGAACAGGCTCACCCGGCGGTAGATCGATGCGCGACTCATGCCGATGCGCTGCAGCCCCTCGAAACCGCCCTCGAGATGCCACGCCAGCCAGAAGCCCAGGAGGTCGAGCGTGACAGGAGCGGCCAGCTTCTCAGCGACGGGACGGATCAGCGGCTCCCCCACCGACGTCACGGCGCGTGAGTAGCCATCCCAGGCACGCTTGAAGGCACTCTTGGCCTCGCCGCGACCCTCGGCGCTTGGCATGCGTTCGGACCGATAGTCCACGCCATTCTGATCCTTGACCGCCATAGTCTCAGTTTAGCGACAACCGCCGACGTTCGGCCAGAACCGGAGGGATGCAGTTTGCGGGTGCTGTGTTACAGAGAACGCACCCGCCGCGATGGTCCCTGAGCTGTCGCCTAGATACGGTGCATTGCTCTATGCGGGTTCTGTCCAATCCCGCCATCCCGAGAGCGGATCAGTGTGACGGACCAGAAGCAGAGCGTGCCACCGACGACAGCGCCCCCCGGAACCGGCCCTGTCGCCACTTCGTCGTCTGGTGGGCTACCCAGGGACCACCTCGCCTTGCTTGAGGAGCGCGCGTACGCCTCCTACAGGGCGAGGATGCGAGCCTCGCAACGTCTCGCGTCCCGAGGGCGGGCCTGGAACGCGTCCCTGATCTCGCTCTCGACGTCAACGGCCATCGCCTCGATCGCGCTACTGGCCGATCCCGACATGTATGGGCGGGGAGGTCCGACCCTGCTCGTCTGCGTCTCCGTGCTGACCCTAGTTGCGTCGCTTGTGACGTCCGGTCTCGACTACTCCGGCCGCAGCCGCAACATGTTCGTGAACTATCGAAAGATCCAGCGTCTTTCGGCAGAGGCTGAGCGCGCTAAAGACATTCCCGAGAAACAAACGCGCGAATACGTGGATGCGTTGAACACCCAATATGACGCGCTGCTCGATGAGTCCGAGAATCACACGGAGGCGGACCACTATCGGGCCACGCGAGAGGGGAAACGGACGTGGGCGGTTTGGCGGGAGCTCGGCTTATCCTTCGGTCCGTATCTGTCGCTCGCGCTCCCGATCGCTCTGCTCATCCCGTTCGCGCGATGGATGCTGGAGTAGGTGCGAAGTGTCATCAGTGTCTGGTGTACGCTCCGCCCGCCCCCAAGAGGGGGTAGGCCTCCTTCCTGTGAACGAGGGTCGTGCACTCGATGCATGCCCCCTGGGAGACCGGCGTGCGAACGTCGGCCTCGCGTGATGCACCTTTTACTGGGTTGGACTAGCCGGGTAAGGACCCAGGCCTCGCCTGGGTCCTTATCCTTTGGCACACAGGGAAGCCGAGTATGCCCGGTCTAGAGAAGGCGATTCACGACGCCTGCAGCGCCAAGATCAGCAGCTTTGAGCGATACCGGAAGCGCGTCTTCGACGAGAATCGCCGCCGACAAAGGCGTAGTGGTGGCGCTCCACAGCTCCTCACAGCAAAGCGACCGTCGCTCTGGGACTTAGATCCGGGGCTCGACCCCTTCCATGTCCGCTCCCGCGCATCATCGATCAGCCACGCGATCGAAGCGCGGATGCGGCAGGACAGCTACGCGCCTATGCGACCGGCAGGCTTCCGGATCAGAAAGCCGGACGGGGATTGGCGGCTTGTGACTTCCTTTCCCATTGCCGACGAGGTGGTGTCGTCCCGCCTTTATCGGTCACTGCTGCGCAAGAACCGCGCGCGGCTGAGCGCCCGATCGTACGCATACCGGGACGACCTCGGCGTGTACGACGCGCTGACGCACATGCACAGCGAGTGGCGCGACGAGCAGCGTTTGTTCGTCGCGCAATACGACTTCTCCGACTTCTTCGGCTCGATTTCGCACAACCACATTCGTGCCGCCATCCGGTCGCTCGAGTTGACCATGACGGCGCTGGAGTCGCGCCTGCTGGCGGCCTTCTTGTCAGCGCCGCAGCCATATACATCAGCGGCTGAAAAGGCGAAACCGGGCGTCCCGCGGGAGCGTGGCGTGCACCAAGGAACCTCGATCAGTTTGCTGCTGGCGAATATCGCGGCGGCACCACTAGATCGCACGCTGGAGCGGCTCGGCGTGTCCTTCGTCAGGTACGCAGACGACCTAATCATTTGGAGTCGCGACTACTCCGCCCTCTGCCGCGGTGTCGAGGAGCTACACCTCCTCTCGGAGAGGTCCGGCTGTGAGATCAACCAGAAGAAGAGCGAGGGAGTGCGCCTACTGGTTTCGGAGGAGACGAAACGTGCCGAAATGGCCTACACGTCTTCCGTTGACTACCTGAGCCACTCGGTTGGGCTGCGCACCGTTCGGATCAAGGAGGAGGTGGCAGGCCGGATTCGCGAGCGAATTAACTCGTACCTGTATAACCACTTGCTCCGCGAACCGCTGAATGGCACGCAGGACATGTCCCGCGTGGCCAGCGGAGTAGACCGTGACTACGTCGCTTTCATCTGGCAACTGCGCAAGTACCTATACGGATCCTTGAGCGAGGAGCAGGTGCGGCGACTCCTTCGCGCTCCCATACCCCCCGTGTCGCTGTCTGGCGCCGTGGCGCGCTTCCCCCTGATTAATGACAGGCAGCAGCTCGCCGAGCTCGACGAGTGGATCGCGGCACAGGCGTGGCTGGCCCTGCGGCGACGGGCGCAAATCCTCGGGCCCATTTGGCCAGCGACGCCCGAGCCTTGGGGAAGGACGCGTGCCAAGCTCATCCGGTTCCGCTGGACATCTGGCACGACAGGACTACCGGTGGAT
>JAOPVD010000358.1 GCA_025966295.1 Frankiales bacterium
GTGTGGCCGCCCATCGCGCCGGCCAGGCTCATCCAGCCACGGGCCAGCTCCTCGGTGACGAGTGCGTAGCAGGGTGTCGAGACCGCGACCTGGCCGTACGGCTCCGGCACGGCCAGCCCGAAGATGCCGAGCGCCTTCATCTGCTCGATGAGCTCGTGCGGGTAGGTGTTGTCGTGCTCCAGCTGGCGGGCCACCGGCCGGACCCGGTCCTCGACCCAGCGGTGCACCAACGCGACGATGTCGGCCTCGTCCTCTTTCAGCTCCATGCTCAGCTCCCGTTCGCGGGTCGGTTCAGGGGGGCGGCTGCGAGCAGCCGGCGGGCGCGTTCCAGGACCGGGCGGTCCACCATCTGCCCGTCCAGCCGGAACACCCCCGGGTTGCTGCCGGCGGCGTCGAGCACCCGCTGCGCCCACGCGGCCTCCCGGGCCGTCGCGGCGAAACCGCGGTTGACCGCCTCGACCTGGCGCGGGTGGATGCACAGCTTGGCACCGAAGCCGTCCGCCCGCGCGAGCGCCACGTCGCGTGCCAGCGCGTCCGGGTCCGCGGTGTCGACGGTCACCCCGGCCACCGGCGCTGCAAGCCGTGCTGCCCGGCTCTGCAGGACCAGCTGGTGGCTCGCCGCCGGAAGGATCCCGCCGCCGCCGTCCGGGTCCACGCCGAGGTCCAGGGCGAGGTCGAGGCTGCCGAAGGCGAGCCGCGTCACCCCGGGAGTGCCCGCGAGGGCCGCGACGGCGCAGACGCCGCGGGCGGTCTCCACCAGCGGCACCAGTCCGACGTACGGCGCCAGGCTGGCCAGCACGCCGGCGAGCTCACCAGGGTCCTCGGCCTTGGGCAGCATCACGGCGAGCAGCCCCGGCCGCCGCAGCGCACGGAGGTCGGCGCTCAGCTGATCCGGCTCGGCGTTGACCCGGACGACCGCGGGGCGGTCCGGGTGCAGCCAGCCGGCCACCGCGGCCCTGGCCGCTTCCTTGTCCGACTCGGCCACCGCGTCCTCGAGGTCCAGGACGACCACGTCGGGGCCCGCCGCGACCGCCTTGGCGAAGCGGTCCGGCCGGCTGCCCGGCACGAACAGCCACGAGCGGGCCGCCGCGACCCGCGCCGGGCCGTCGCCGCCGACCCTCACGTCGCCGCCGCGGCGTCGCCGCCCAGTCGGGGTGGCTGCGGGCCGCAGCCGCGGCGGTAGACCATCACGGTGCGCCGGAACTGGCAGACCGTCTGCCCGCTCTGGTTGAAGCCGGCGGTGGCCACCGTGACGATGCCGACGTCCGGCCGCGACGCCGAGGCCCGGACGGCGAGGACCTCCGACCGCGAGTACAGCGTGTCGCCCTCGAAGACCGGGTGCGGCAGGCGCACGTCGTCCCAGGACAGGTTGGCCATGACGTTCTGCGAGACGTCGGACACCGACTGGCCGGTCACCAGCGCGAGCGTGAAGGTGCTGTTCACCAGCGGCCGCCCGAACTCGGTCTGGGCGGCGTAGTGGTGGTCGACGTGCAGCTTCGCGGTGTTCTGCGTCAGGAGCGTGAACCAGAGGTTGTCGGTCGTGGTGACGGTGCGCCCGAGCGCGTGCTCGTACACGTCGCCGACCACGAAGTCCTCGAAGAACCGGCCCGGCCATCCTGGATAGGTCGTCATGGTGTCGCCCCTCGTGCCAACATGCGGTGTCGACGTAATGTGTACTGCATACAGTAGCCGAGGGAGCCACATGACGGGGTCGTCACTCACAGGTGCCGCCATCGACGCAGCGCCCCCCTCGTCGACGGCCCGCCGCCGGCTGGCGTTCGGCTACCTCTGCGGCCTCTACTTCCTGGCGGGCGCGGCCGAGACCTACATCTCGCCGCTGTTCCCGGTGCTGCGCGACGACCTCGGCCTGCGGATCGCGGACCAGGCCACCCTGACCGCGTTCCTCGCCGTGAGCATCGGCATCGGCAACCTGCTCGGCGGCTGGCTGGGCTCGCGGCGCGGCGACCGGGTGGCGCTCCGCGCCGCCGCCGCGCTGATGGCCCTCGGCTGCGTGCTGAGCGGGACCGCGCCAGGGCTCGCCGTCATGCTGCTCGGCCAGGTGCTCACCGGCCTCGGGGTGGGGCTGTTCTTCGGCCCCGGCCTGGCCGTCGTGGGTCGCATGTACGCCGCCACCCGCGGGCGGGCGATCGCGTCCTACGGGCTGGCCTACTCCCTGGGGCTGGCCGTGGCGGCCTTCTCCTCCAACGCAGCCGAGCACTGGCGAGTCATCTTCCTGCTCACCGCCGGGCTGGCGGCCGGCTTCGCGGTGCTGACGCCGCACTTGGTCGAGGCCGAGGACCGGCACCGCCAGCCGCTGCTGCGGGACGCCATGTCCTACCTGCGCTTCCCGCAGTACCGCACCGCGCTCGCGGTGGGGGCGGCCGCCGGGACGACGCACTACCTGGTCATCGGGCTCACGCCGTCGCACTTCGTGGACCGCGGCGCCTCGCTCGGGCTCGCGGCCGGGCTGGTCGGTGCCGGCCGGCTGGCGTCGATGGGCGGCAAGTACGTCTCCGGCTGGCTGTTCGACACCCTCGGCGGGCAGCGGACCGCACAGCTGCTGCTGACCGGCGTGGTGGCGCTGGGTGCGGCCGAGGTGCTCCTGCCGGGTCGCGCCGGGCTGTGGGCGGTGGCGCCGTTCGTCTGCCTGACGGCGATGCTGTTCCCGGTCTCGAACGCCATGGTGGTCGTCGCCCTGCCCGGCCGGGCCAGCTGGGGGGTCGGGATCTACCGAGCCACCCTGATGCTGGCATCCGGGCTGTGCGCGGTGGTCGCCGGAGCCGCGCTGCACCTGGTGGGCACCTCGGCGGTCATGTTCGCCGCGCTGGGCGTCCCGGTGCTGGCTGGGCTGCTC
>JAOPVD010000374.1 GCA_025966295.1 Frankiales bacterium
CGAACCGGGCGTGCCGGGCGAACAGCGGCGCCACCTTCGCCAGCGCCTGCTCAGCGGCCCGCCGGTGCCGGTCGGAGCCGGTGAGGGCGGCGTAGCTGAGCAGCGCGCCGGCAGCGGCCGAGGTCCCCGACGGGGTGGCGCCGTCGCTGAGGTCCTGCGGCCGCCGGACCAGCGGCTCCGCGTCATCGGCGGTATCCCAGAAGCCACCGGTGCCGTCCGCGAACTGCGTCAGGACCACCTCGAGCAGCGCGTGCGCGCCGCGGAGCTGGTCGAGGTCGCCGGTCGCGGAGTACAGCGCGAGCAGCCCCTCCGCGACGTCCGCGTAGTCCTCCAGCACCGCCAGGTGCTTGCCGACGGCGCCGTCCCGCGACACCCGCCGCAGCCGGCCGTCGACCCAGTGCAGCGACCGCACCAGCTCGGCGCAGCGCTGCGCCCCCTCCAGGTAGTCCGGCCGGTCGAGCAGGACCCCCGCCTCCGCCAGCGCCGCGATCGCCAGCCCGTTCCAGGCCGCCACCACCTTGTCGTCACGCCCGGGCTGCGAGCGGTCCGCGCGAGCGGCGAGCAGGCGCTGCCGCACGCTCTCGTAGCGCGCCGGGTCGTCCGGCTCGAGCAGCCGCTGCAGCGTCGAGGCCCCGTGCTCGAAGGTGCCGCGGGCCGTCACCTCGAGCTGCTCGGCGGCCCAGACCCCGTCCTCCGGGCCGAGCACCTCGAGCAGCTGCTGCGGGGTCCAGACGTAGGTCAGCCCCTCCACCCCGTCGGTGTCGGCGTCCAGCGCGGAGGCGAAGCCGCCCTCCGGCGTCCGCAGGTCGCGCAGCAGGAAGTCGGCCGTCTCGACCGCCACCCGGCGCGCGAACTCCGAGCCCGACGCCCGCCACCAGTGCAGGTAGACCCGCAGCAGCAGGGCGTTGTCGTACAGCATCTTCTCGAAGTGCGGCACCACCCACTTCTCGTCGACCGCGTACCGCGCGAAGCCGCCGCCGAGCTGGTCGTACATGCCGCCGCGGGCCATCGCCTGGCAGGTGTGGTCGACCTTGTCCAGGCCCTCGCCGGTGCGGGCGTGCCGGCGCAGCAGGAACTCCAGGACCATCGACGGCGGGAACTTGGGGGCGCTGCCGAAGCCGCCGTGCACGCCGTCGTACGACAGCGCCAGCGAGGCGGCCGCCCGGTCCAGCAGCTCCGGGGTGGCCGCGACGCCCTCCACGGGCGCCGTACGCGAGAGGCGCTCCACCACGTCGCGGCCGGCCTCGTCGACGTCGGCCCGGCGGGTCTGCCAGGTCTCCACCACCGACTGCAGGACCTCACCGAACGACGGCATCCCCTGCCGCCGCTCGCGCGGCCAGTAGGTGCCGCAGAAGAACGGCTCGCCCTTCACGGTGAGGAACGACGTCATCGGCCAGCCGCCGTGGCCGGTCATGGCCTGCACCGCCTCCATGTAGACCGCGTCCACGTCCGGCCGCTCCTCGCGGTCGACCTTGACGTTGACGAAGTGCTGGTTCATGTACGCCGCGGTGTCGAGGTCCTCGAAGGACTCGTGGGCCATCACGTGGCACCAGTGGCAGGCCGCGTAGCCGATGGACAGCAGGATCGGCACGTCCCGGCGCGCGGCCTCGGCGAACGCCTCCGGTCCCCACTCGTGCCAGTCGACCGGGTTGTCAGCGTGCTGCAGCAGGTACGGCGAGGTGGAGGCGCTGAGGCTGTTCGGCATGGTGCCCATCCTGCCGGGCGGTGAGGGCGCCCAGGCACGTCACCCTGCCGCCACACCCCCCTGACGCAGCATCGGGCCGGGCCGGAGGTTTGCGGGCGACCGCCGAGCCAGTAGGCGCGGGACGGCCCGACCGGAGCGCCGCCGCAGGATCGACAGGGTCGGGCAGGATGGCGCGCATGACCTCCCCGGCCGGTAGTTACGCGCAGCGGCTGCTGTCCTCGGTGGGGCGGCCGGGGCATGTCGACGACGCCACCGACCCGGTGGCGGACTGGGCCGGCAGCGGGGCGATGGCCCTCACCGGCCGGCAGGACGGACCCCCGCTGGTGTGCACGGGGCCCGTGATCGCGCTGCGCGGCGCGCTCCTGGCGCTGTCTGCGCTGGGAGCCACCGGGCTGCCCGGCACCGAGCTGCTCGCCGAGCGCGCCGCCCTGACGGGCGCCGGTCGCCGCGGCGACGTCAGCTCCGGGGGCGCCACCCGGCTGCTCGCGGCGCGGGACGGCACGGTGGCGCTGTCGCTGGCCCGCGACGACGACCTGGCCTTGCTCCCTGCGCTCGTCGAGGACGAGGTCACCGACCCGTGGACGGCCGTGGCCGCCTGGGCGCGGGTCCGTGCGGTCGACGAGGTGCGGGAACGCGGGGCGCTGCTCGGCCTTCCCCTCGGGGTGGTGGGGGAAGTCGTCGCCACCACCCCGTGGCAGGTGTCCCACGAGCACGCCGGGCCGCGCCCCGACCGCCCACTGGTCGTGGACCTGACCTCGCTGTGGGCCGGACCGCTGTGCGCGTCCCTGCTCACCATGCTGGGCTGCCGGGTCCTGAAGGTCGAGGACCCGGCCCGACCGGACGGCGCCCGCCGGGGACCGCCCGCCTTCTTCGACCTCCTGCACGCCGGCGCCGAGCTGGTGGAGCTGGACCTGCGCTCCGATCGAGGTCGCGCCGAGCTGCAGGAGCTGGTGCGGCACGCAGACGTGGTGCTCGAGGGATCGCGTCCCCGCGCCCTGCGCCAGCTGGGGGTCGTGGCGGAGGACGTGGTCAGCCGCCACGACCTCACCTGGGTGTCCATCACGGCCTACGGGCGCGAGCACGACCGGGTGGGTTTCGGCGACGACGCCGCCGCTGCCGGCGGCCTGCTGGCGGACGGCTGCTTCGTGGCTGACGCGGTCGCCGATCCGCTCACCGGAGTGCACGCTGCGCTGGCGGCCTGGGCAGGCATCGTGACCGGTGGCGGACGACTGGTCGACGTCGCCCTGTCCCGCGTCGCCGCGACGGCAGCCGCCCTGTCCACCGGGGCCGGCGCCCGGGTGTGGCAGGACGGCGGGTGGTGGGTCGACACGTCCCAGGGCCCGGTGCCGGTCGCCGCGCCCCACGGACGCCGGGAGTGACCCTCCTGAGGGACGTCGAGGTGGCCGGCGCCCGCTGCGACGTACGGCTGGCCGGCGAGGTGGTGGTGGACATCGGATCGCTGGCGGACGCGGGGGACGAGGTCGTCGAGGGCCGCGGCGGGGCGCTGCTGCCCGGCCTGCACGACCACCACTTGCACCTGCTGGCGATGGCCGCCGCGGACCGGTCGGTCGACGTCAGCGCAGGGCTCCAGGCCCTGATCGGGCAGCACGCAGACGGCTGGCTGCGGGCCGTCGGGTGGAGCGGCGAGGGCGACCGGTACGACGTGGACGCGGTCATGCCGCAGCGGCCGGTACGGGTCCAGCACCGCAGCGGGGCGCTGTGGGTGGTGAACAGCGCGGGGGTCCGCGCGCTCGACCTGCGCAACGTCCATCTCGCCGGCGTCGAGCGGGATGCCACGGGCGAGCCGACTGGCCGGCTGTGGCGGATGGACGCCTGGATCGCCGAGCGCCTGGGACGTACCGCGCCGGACCTGGCCGCGGTGGCGGACCGGCTGGCACGCCTCGGGATCACCGGCGTCACCGATGCCACGCCCGACCTCGACCGGGACAGCTGCGCCCTGCTGCGCACCGTGCCGCAGCGCCTGCTGCTGCTCGGCGACCCGGACGGCGACGGACCGGTCAAGGTCGTGCTGCCAGACCACGCGCTGCCGTCCCTCGACGAGCTGGTGGCGCGGGTCGAGGCCGCCCGCCCTCGACCGGTGGCGGTGCACTGCGTGACACGCGAGGCCTACGTGCTGCTGCTCACGGCCCTCGACATCGTCGGGCACCACCCGGGTGACCGCATCGAGCACGGTGCCGTCATCCCCGCGTCCCTGCCGCCGTGGTGCGCCGTCGTGACCCAACCCGGGTTCCTGCTCGCCCGGGGCGACGACTACCTGCGCGACATCCCTCCGGCCGACCTGCCGGACCTGTACCGGCACCGGTCGCTGCTCGACGCCGGCTGCACCGTGGTGGCGTCCAGCGATGCGCCGTACGGACCGCTGGACCCGTGGGCGGTTGTCCGCGCCGCCCGCGACCGGACCACCCGCTCCGGCCAGGTCCTGGGAGCGGCGGAGCGGGTGCCGGCACGGGCGGCCCTCGACGGCCTGCTGCGGCCGCTGCAGGACATCACCCGGCCGCCCCGCCAGGTCCAGGTCGGCGCCGCGGCCGACCTCGTGCTGCTGCACGTCCCGCTCGCCGAGATGCTCGCCGACCCGGACGCCGGGCTGGTCCGTCAGACCTGGCTGCGCGGCGTCAGCACCGTCGCCTCGCAGGGCTGACCGACGGGCGCGCCGGGACGTGGCAGGCTGCCGCCGTGACGGTCGTGGAGCTGTGCGGGGGCGCACTTCTGGTCGGCGTCGACGCCGAGCCGACCGACGAGCTGGACGTGGCGCTGACCGACCGACCGAGCACCGATGTGCGCACCGTCGAGGTGCCCGATCTGGACGCCGCGCTCGGCTGCCTGCG
>JAOPVD010000038.1 GCA_025966295.1 Frankiales bacterium
GCCCGGCGGCCGCGGCGCCGCCCGTCCTCACGCTGCCGACGGTCTACGCGCGGAGCCCGCAGGTGAGCCTGAGCGTGGCGGCGCCCGGCGACTGGCTGGGCTTCGCCGCCGGCGAGACGGTGCCGGCCTGCGCCCGCCTGAACCCGGACCGCCCGAGCAGCGCGACCCTCGACCCGGCGCCGTACCAGGGCCTGCACGAGGTGGTCGTGACCGGCCTGGACAGCTCCCGCACCTGCCACCAGGTGACGGCCGACGTGGTCTACGACAGCGTGCCTCCCTCCACCACCGTGAACGCGGCGCTGGCCGGCAGCCGGGTCCGGATCGGGCTCGGGGGCTACGACAGCACGGCCGGCGTCGGTGCCTTCACGGTCACCGTGCGGGACGGCAGCACGGTGGTGCTGCGCACCACCACCTCGGACCGGGTCCTGACCCCGACGCTGCCGGCGGGGCGGACCTACCAGGTCGAGGCGGTGGCCCACGACCTGGCCGGCAACGCCGGGAAGGCGGCCCGCGCGAGTGTCCGGGTGCCGCACGACGACGTCGCGTTCCTCCGCACCGGCAGCTGGTCGCGGGCGGCCCGGGCGCAGGACTACCGCGGCTCGCACGTGCAGAGCCAGGCCCGCGGCGCGACCATCCGCCTCACCGCCGTCGGCAGGGCGGTCGACGCCTTCCTGCTGCGCGGCCCCAGCGGCGGCCTCGCCGACCTGTACGTCGACGGCCGCCGGGTGCGGCGGCTGGACCTGTGGGCGCCGAGCACCGGGGCGGTGCGGGTCCGGCTGGGCGAGTGGGCCAGCCGCGGTCAGCACACCGTGCAGCTCGTCGTCCTCGGTGCGCACCGGCGCGGCAGCCGCGGCTCCTACGTCATGCTCGACGGGGCGTCGGTCTTCCCCTAGCCGGGTCGACCTCAGCGGGCCCTCAACCCGGAGAAGGCCAGGGCCACCAGGGCATCCGCCAGGTCCTGGCTGCTCGTCGCCCGCCCCGGCCGGTACCACTCGACGACGCTGTTGACCATCCCGAACAGCAGGCGCGCCACCAACCGCGGGTCGAGGTCGCGGCGCAGGTCGCCCTCGTCGATGGCGGCCTGCACCAGCCCGGCGAGGCGCCGGTCGATCTCGCGGCGACGGGCCAGTGCCCAGCGCTCGGCGTCGGTGTTGCCGCGCACCCGGAGCAGCAGCGTCACGTAGGGCAGCTGCTCGCCGAGGACCTCAGCGGACCGCCGCAGCACATGCTCCAACCGCTGTGCGGCGGGACCGCTGCGGCTGGCCTCGTCCTCCAGCACCGCGAGCAGCGCGTCGACGGCCTTGGCCACGGCCAGCCGGAGCAGCTCCTCCTTTCCCGACACGTGGTGGTAGATCGCGCTCTTGGTCATGCCGGTGGCCCGCGCCAGGTCCTCCATCGAGGTGGCGTCGTAGCCGCGCGCGATGAACTCGGCCGTCACGATCCCCAGCAGCTCGTCGAACGGGTAGCGGGCCGGGCGGCCTTGACGGGCGGAGGTCACCGGGCGAGTATTCGACCGATCGTTCAGTTTGTCGAGGAGGGCCGGTGGACTTCCAGCAGGTCATCGACACCGACGGCCGGATCGAGCCGCGCGACCAGATGCCGGACGCCTACCGGCAGACGCTGGTCCGGCAGATCGCGCAGCACGCGCACTCCGAGATCATCGGCATGCAGCCGGAGGGCAACTGGATCACCCGGGCGCCGTCGCTGCGCCGCAAGGCGATCCTCGTCGCCAAGGTGCAGGACGAGGCCGGCCACGGGCTCTACCTCTACGGCGCCGCCGAGACCCTCGGCGTCGACCGCGCCGAGCTGCTCGACCTGCTGCACGCCGGCCGGCAGAAGTACTCCACGATCTTCAACTACCCGACCACCTCGTGGGCCGACGTGGCCGCCATCGGCTGGCTGGTCGACGGCGCGGCCATCATGAACCAGGTCCCGCTGACCCGCTGCTCCTACGGCCCCTACGCCCGGGCCATGACCCGGATCTGCAAGGAGGAGTCCTTCCACCAGCGGCAGGGCTTCGAGGCGATGACGGTGCTGTCCCGCGGCACCGCGGCGCAGCAGCAGATGGCCCAGGACGCGCTCGACCGCTGGTGGTGGCCGGCCCTGATGATGTTCGGCCCGCCCGACGCCGCCAGCCCGAACAGCGCGCAGTCGATGGCCTGGGGCATCAAGCGCTTCGGCAACGACGAGCTTCGGCAGCGGTTCGTCGACGCCACCGTGCCGCAGGCCGAGTTCCTCGGCCTCACCGTGCCCGACCCGGCGCTGTCGTGGGACGGCGAGCACCACCGGTCCGGCGAGATCGACTGGACCGAGTTCGCCGAGGTGATGAAGGGCAACGGCCCGTGCAACCGGCAGCGGCTCGAGTTCCGGCAGCAGGCGCACGCCGACGGCGCCTGGGTCCGGGAGGCCGCGCAGGCGTACGCCAGCAAGCACCGGCCGGTGGCCTGATGCTGTGGGAGGTGTTCGTCCGCAGCCGGCGCGGGCTCTCGCACACCCACGTCGGCTCACTGCACGCCGACGACGCGCACCTGGCGCTGCGCAACGCCCGCGACGTCTACACCCGGCGTCAGGAGGGCACCTCGATCTGGGTGGTGCCGGCGGCGCAGATCGTCGCCAGCAGCCCGGACGAGAAGGACGCCTTCTTCGACCCGGCCGGCGACAAGCCCTACCGGCACCCGACCTTCTACGACGTCCCTGAGGGCCTGACCCACCTGTGACGCCGGTCCAGGCGTACACGCTGCGGCTCGGGGACGACTGCCTCGTCCTGGGCCAGCGGCTGTCGGAGTGGGCGGCCCGGGCGCCCACGTTGGAGGAGGACGTCGCGCTGCTCAACATCGCGCTGGACCTGCTGGGGACGGCGCGCTCGTTGCTGGGCGCGGTGGGGGACGAGGACGCGCTGGCGTTCCTGCGGGCCGAGCCGGACTGGACCAACGCGCTGCTCGTGGAGCTCGACAACGGCGACTTCGGCCGCACGATGGCCCGGCAGCTGCTGGTGTCCGCCTACCAGGTGCCGCTCTGGGCAGCGCTCGCCTCGTCGACCGATCCGGTGCTGGCCGGGGTCGCGGGCAAGGCCGTCAAGGAGGCGACCTACCACCTGGACCACGCGAGCGCCTGGGTGGTCCGACTCGGCGACGGCACCGCGGAGTCGCACGCCCGGGTGCAGGCCGGCCTGGACGGGGTGTGGCCCTACGCCGCCGAGCTCTTCGAAACCGATCCCCTCGTCGAATCCCTTGTGCAGCAGGGAATCACGGCCGCCCCGGCGGTCCTGCTGCCTGTTTGGCAGCAGACGGTCGAGCGGGTCCTCGCCGAGGCCACCCTGACGGTGCCCGAGAGCAGCTGGCGGCCGACCGGCGGCCGGAGCGGCCGGCACACCGAGGCCTTCGGCTACCTGCTCGCCGAGATGCAGCACCTGCACCGCGCGCACCCCGGGGCCTCGTGGTGACCCCGGCGCAGGTGCGGGCCCGGCTGGCCGCGGTACCGGACCCGGAGATCCCGGTCCTCACCGTCGAGGACCTCGGCATCCTGCGCGACGTCACCGTCGAGGGCCGGCACGTCACCGTGACCATCACGCCTACCTACAGCGGCTGCCCGGCGATGGAGGAGATCGGCGCGGACCTGCGGGCCGCGCTGCCGGACTTCGAGGTCGAGGTACGCACGGTGCTGGCGCCGGCGTGGACCACTGCCTGGATGACGGACGCCGGTCGGCGCAAGCTCGAGGAGTACGGCATCGCGCCGCCCCGTCGTACCGGCTCCGGGCCGGTGGCGGTGACGCTGTCGGCTGCGAAGGTGGCTGCGCTGACCTGCCCCCAGTGCGGGTCGCGGGACACCGAGGAGCTCTCCCGGTTCGCCTCGACGGCCTGCAAGAGCCTGTGGCGCTGCCGGTCCTGCCGGGAGCCGTTCGACCACTTCAAGGACCACTGATGGAGGGCTTCCACCGGCTGCGGCTGGCGGCCGTCGACGGGCTGACGGACGACGCGGTGGCGCTGACGTTCGCGGTGCCGGACGGGCTGCGCCAGCTGTTCCGGTTCCGGCCGGGCCAGCACCTGACGCTGCGCACCGAGCTGGGTGGGGAGGACCTGCGCCGCACCTACTCGGTGTGCGCGCCGACCGGCGGGCCGTTGCGGGTGGCGGTGAAGCGGCTGGACGGTGGCGCCTTCTCGACCTGGGCCTGCACGCAGCTGCAGGCCGGCGACGAGGTCGAGGTGCTGCCGCCGGCCGGCCGGTTCGGCCCCGCGGTGGCTGCTTCTCGCCGCCGGCGGTACGGGCTGGTGGCGGCCGGCTCCGGCATCACCCCGGTGCTGTCGATCGCGGCCACCGTGCTGGCCGTCGAGCCGGCCTCGGAGGTGGTGCTGCTCTACGGCAACCGCACCGCGCGGGACGTGATGCTCCTGGAGGAGCTGTCGGACCTGAAGGACCGCCACCCGACCCGGCTGCAGGTGCTGCACGTGCTGTCCCGCGAGGAGCAGCCGTCCGAGCTGCTCAGCGGCCGGCTCGACCCGCACCGGCTCGGCCGGCTGCTGGACGCCTTCGTGCCGGTCGCCTCGGTCGACGAGTGGTACCTGTGCGGACCGTTCGGGTTGGTCACCGGAGCTCGCGAGCTGCTCACCGCGCGCGGCGCGAGCTCCGTGCACGTCGAGCTGTTCCACGCCGAGGCGCCGCCGCCCCGGCCGCCGCGCCCGCAGGGGACGGCCGGGGAGACGACGGTGGTGGCCGAGCTGCACGGCCGGGCGTCGACGGTGACCATGGACCGCGACGAGAAGGTCCTGGACGCGGTCCTCCGGGTGCGGGTCGATGCGCCGTACGCGTGCCGGGGTGGGGTCTGCGGCACCTGCCGGGCGCGGGTGCTGGAGGGCGCCGTCGAAATGGACACCAACTGGGCGCTCGAGCCCGACGAGCTGGCGACCGGGGTGGTGCTCACCTGCCAGTCCCGGCCGACCACGGGCGTGCTGCGGCTGGCGTACCTCTAGCCGGAACGCACCCGAGCGGCTGGTTCGGCAGCGCCGCGCAGGGTGCCCGGCCGCGGCCTAGTGCCCACCCTGCACGTACATCTCCCAGGGCTCGACGGTCTGCCAGCCGGTGGCGTCGTACAAGGGGAAGCCCGCCTCGGTCGCCCCGAGCAGTGCCACCGTGGCGCCCTCCGCCTTGGCGGCCGCGAGCACCGCGTTCAGCAGCGCCCGGCCGTAGCCGCGGCGGGCGAAGTGCTGCGGGGTGGACATGCACCAGATGGTCTCCACGTCGCCGACCCGGCCGGCGACCACCGCGGAGACCGGCTGCCCGTCGTCCTCGAGCAGCCAGACCCGGGTCGGGGCGCCGGCGTGGATCAACGGGCGGATCATCTCGGCGACCTCGGGGGCGAGGCCGAACGCGGCCCCGAACAGCGCCACCACCGCGTCACCGTCCGCCGTGCCGGCCGGCCGGACCCGCGGGTCGGCGGCGACCGCCGCGGACGCCAGCGCGAGGGTCATGAACGGCATCGCCCCGACGTGGTCCCAGCCGGCCGGCAGCCGGGCCGCCAGCGCGGTGCCGTCGCCGGCCAGGATGACCGCGGCCGGGGCGCCGACGCGCTCGACCTCGCGCAGCACGGCCGCGAGCGCGGCCGGGTCGTCGTGGTGGACGAGCGCGAGGTTGGCATCCGGGTCGGGCAGGCCGGACAGCGCGACGAACCAGCCAGGCTCGACCTGCGCGTGCCCGCCGACCACGGCGAGCACGCTGGCCCCGTGCCCCATGGCGGACCGCCAGCGGGCGCGGGTCGCTGCGTCGTAGTGCGTGCTCATGGCCCCCCACAAGATCGTCGTCGTGAGCCGGCATCCTGCCGCACCGCGGCCGAAGCCGTGGGCAAGATCGCCAGATCGGCTGTACAGCAAGGTGTTTGGCGCCTGACGGTTACCTGACAAGGCGTGTCCCGGCGCGACGGGAGGGCGGGGATTGGCTACCTTGCGAAGGACCTCACCTGACGGTCAGCCGCCCGGTTGGCGGGGATGGGGTCACCGCCGAATCATGGTCGCTCGCGACCCGAGCCGGGGACCCACTTCCCCTGGGGCGAATCGGCGCCGCGGTTCTGCCGCGGCGCGTAGGGCCTACTTCCAGCCCGAGCCCGTCAGCTAACCCGGTAGGCGGACGAGGAAGAAGGGCACCCCCGAGTGCGCCGCGCCCGCTCACCGTTCCGCAAGCTCACCTCTGTTCTCGTCGCCGCCGGTCTCACCGCCGCCGGTGTGGCGCTCGCCGCGCCGTCGGCGTCGGCCGACATCGCCGCCCAGATCCGCGCCGAGCAGGCCCGCCTCGACGCCCTCAACGCCAAGGCGGAGGCCGCGGCCGAGCGCTACAACGCCGGCCGGATCGCGCTCACCACGGCGCAGGGGCAGGTCGCGGTCGCGGCCGGTCGGCTGGCCCGCGAGCAGCGGGCGCTCGACGCGCTGAAGACCACGGCCAGCGCGGTCGCGGTGCAGGCCTACAAGGGCGGCAGCGTCGGCAGCTGGGCGGTCATCGTCTCCTCGCCACAGGGGCCGGCGACCGTGCTGGACCGGATCTCGAGCCTGAACCGGGTCGCCCGCAGCCAGGCCGACGTGCTGGGCAAGCTGGCCACCGCGCGGCACCGGCAGGCCGAGGCGCAGGCTTCGGCGAGGCACGCCGCGGCCGGGGCACGGGCCGCGCTGGACGGGCTGCAGAAGGACCGCGCCACCGTGCTCGCCGCCGCGCAGCAGGCGCAGGGCCTGCTCCGGGACCTGCAGGCCAAGCAGGCCGCGCTGGTGCAGGCGGCCAAGGACGCCGCCAGCCGGCGGGC
>JAOPVD010000064.1 GCA_025966295.1 Frankiales bacterium
CGGCGGTGGACGCCGCTGTGGCGGCTCCCGCGCTCCCGGCCCACGAGCGGGCCGCGGTCCTCCGGCGGACGGCCGGGCTCGTGCTCGAACGGGCGGAGCAGTTCGCGCAGACCATCCGGGCCGAGGGCGGCAAGCCCGTCACCGCGGCCCGCACCGAGGTGGCCCGGGCGGTGGACACGCTGCAGCTCGCGGCGGAGGAGGCCCGCCGGCTCACCGGCCAGAGCCTGCCGATGGACGCGGTCGCCTCCGGCGAGGGGCTGCTGGCGCTGACGCTGCCCGAGCCGGTGGGCGTGGTCGCCGCCGTCACGCCCTTCAACTTCCCGCTCAACCTCGTGGCCCACAAGGTCGCGCCGGCGGTGGCGGCGGGCTGCCCGGTGCTGCTCAAGCCGTCCGAGCGGACGCCGTTCACGGCGGGGCTGCTGGTGCAGGCCTTCGCCGACGCCGGCCTGCCCGCGGGCCTGCTCAACCTGGTGACCGGGGACCCCGCGGCCATCGTGGGTGCGTGGGTGGAGGACCCCCGCACCGCCGTGCTGACCTTCACCGGGTCGTCGGCGGTGGGCTGGGCGCTGAAGGAGCGCTCCCCCCGGAAGCGGCACGTGCTGGAGCTGGGGTCGAACACCGCCATGGTGGTCGCGGCGGACGCGGACCTGCCCGCCGCGGTGGAGGCGGCCGCGATCGGCGCGTTCAGCAACTCCGGCCAGGCCTGCATCTCCCTGCAGCGGGTGTACGCGGAGGAGCCGGTCGCGGAGCAGTTCACGGAGCTGCTCGCAGCGGCGGCGGCCGCCCTGGCCAGCGGCGACCCGGGGAGGGCGGAGACGGTGGTCGGGCCGTTGGTGAGCCGGGAGGCGACCGCGCGGGTGCTCGCGTGGGTCGCCGACGCGATCGCCCGTGGCGGCGTGCTGCGCACCGGTGGCTGTGCGGTCGACGGCGTCGTGCTGCCGACCGTCCTGTCCGGCGTGCCGGATGACGCACCGGTGGTGTGCCAGGAGGTGTTCGGCCCCGTGGTGACGGTGAACGCCGTACCGGACGTGCGGTCCGCGGTGCGGCGCGTCAACAGCTCGCCGTACGGCTTGAACACCTCGATCTTCACGCGGGACCTCGACACCGCGCTCGGCTACGCCCGGTCGGCCGAGGCCGGGACCGTGCTCGTGAACGTCGCGCCGTCGTTCCGCACCGAGCACATGCCGTACGGCGGCGTGAAGTCCTCGGGGCAGGGCCGGGAGGGTGTCCCGTACGCGGTGCGCGCCCTCGTCGAGGACAAGCTCGTCATCCTGAGGGACGGCGGCGCGGGGTCGCGGAACTAGAGCGGCAGGTAGACCGGCCCCAGCTTCGGGCGGCCGGTGTTCTTGCTGTACCGGACGATCCCTTCCTCGCGCTCCACGACCGTGACCGGCACGTGCTCCTCGCGGGCGTGCTGCTCGAGCTCGGCGGTGTACGAGAAGCGCAGGCCACAGATCGGGCAGGCGTGGACCATGAGGACCTCCAGGTGCTCACCTCAGTGTGCGCCTGCTCCGGCCGCATGGACAGCCGTGGCGGGCAGCAAACCCGGTGACCCGGAGCTAGTTGATGACGGCCTGGCCGAGCAGGCAGAACACCGCGGCCACGGCAGCGGCGGCGGGGATCGTCAGCACCCAGGCCAGGGCGATGTTGCCGGCGACGCCCCAGCGGACCGCGGACAGCTTGCGGGTGGCCCCGACGCCCATGACCGAGCTCGTGATGACGTGCGTCGTCGACACCGGCAGGCCGTAGTGGGCGGTGGCGAACAGCACCGAGGAGGCGACCGTCTGGGCCGCGAACCCGGCGGCCGGGTCCATCTTGATGACCCGCCGGCCGAGCGTCCGCATGATCCGCATGCCACCGGCCAAGGTGCCGAGGCTGATCGCGGTCGCGGCGGAGACGATGACCCACAGCGGGATGTCCGCATCGGGGCCCTGGTGGCCGGTGACGATCAGCGCGAGAACGATCACGCCCATCGTCTTCTGGGCGTCCTGCACACCGTGGCCGTACGCCATCGCCGCGCTGGACACGATCTGCGCGCGCCGGAAGTTGCGGTTCACCGAGCGCGGGCTGCGCTTCCGGACCGCCCACAGGATGATCAGCATGACCAGGCCGCCGAGCAGGAAGCCCCCGAGCGGCGACACCACCATCGGGATCAGGACCTTGGTGTAGATGCCGTGCCACTTCACCGAGTCGCCCGCGGCCAGGGCCGCACCGACCAGGCCGCCGATGAGAGCGTGCGAGGAGGACGACGGCAGCCCGAAGTACCAGGTGATGAGGTTCCACGTGATGGCACCCACCAGCGCTGAGAACACCACCACCAGCCCGTCGGTGCTCGACAGCTCGGCCGGGTCCAGGATCCCCTTGCCGACGGTCTTGGCGATCTCCGTCGACATCAGCGCGCCGATGAGGTTCATGACGCCGGCGAGCAGCAGCGCGACGCGTGGGGTGAGCGCCCGGGTGGAGACGGCCGTGGCGATCGCGTTGGCCGCGTCGTGGAAGCCGTTGGTGTAGTCGAAGGCCAGGGCGATGACGACGATCGCGATCAGGCCGATGTCCATTCCGGACACGCGCTCAGGACTCCTTGACGGCGATGGTCTCGACTGCGTCCGCGACGTCCTCGAGGGCGTCGGCAGCAGCCTCGAGCTCGTCGGCGACGTCCTTGAGCTTCAGCGCGGTGAGGGCGTCGTACTCGCCGTTGAACAGGCGGGCGACGGTACGGCGGTAGATCTGGTCGGCCTCGTTCTCGAGCCGGTTGACCTCGATCCAGTACTCCTCGAGGTCCTTCAGACCGCGCAGCCGCGGCATCGCCTCGGCGGTCTTGGCGGCGGCCCGCTGCAGCACCTCCACGACGCGGGCGTTCTCCGCGGGGAGGTCGCCGAGCTCGTAGAGCACCACCAGGTCGGCGGCGGCCTCCATGAAGTCCATGACGTCGTCGAGCCGGTTCGCGAGCCGGTAGATGTCCTCGCGGTCGAACGGCGTCACGAACGTGGTGTTCAGCTGGCGCATCACGGTGTGGGTGATCTCGTCGCTGTCGTGCTCGACGTCCCGCAGCTTCTTGGCCAGCGCCGGCCGGTCGGCGCCGGGCGCGAGCATCTCGCCGAGCAGCTGCGCGCCTTCGACGAGGTTGTTCGCGGCGGCGGTGAAGTGGTCGTAGAACGACGTGTCGCGCGGCGACAGGCGAAGGCGCACAGCAGACCTCAGGCGACGAGGGGGTGGTGGACGCCGCAGATGCTAGGGCGGCTCGTTCAGCCGCCCGTCATCTCCCGTTCACCTTTCGTGCGTCGTTCACCTCCCGTTCACCTGGCACGGTCAGTCAGCGGCGTAGGACTCCGGGTCACTGTGCTCGCCGGTGACGAGGTAGGTCACCGCGTGGCTGACGCTCACCGCGTGGTCGGCCAGCCGCTCGTAGTAGCGGCCGAGCAGCGCGAGGTCGATCGCGGCCTCGACGCCGTGGTCGAACGACCGGGACAGCAGCCGCTCGAACAGCTGGGCGTGCAGCTCGTCGATGGTGTCGTCGTCGGCCAGCAGCTGGGCCGCCAGCGTGAGGTCCCGGGTGGCGATGACGGTGCCGGCCTTGATGGCGATCCGGGTCGCCGCCTGGCCCATCTCCAAGATGGTGGCCCGCAGCTCCACCGGGATGACGCTGGCCGGGTGCCGGCGGCGGGCCACCTTGGCGATGTGCACGGCGTAGTCGCCGACGCGTTCCAGGTCCGAGCTCATCCGCAGCCCGGTGACGATGGCCCGCAGGTCGGTCGCGACCGGCTGCTGCCGGGCGAGCAGCTGCACGGCCACGTCGTCGAGCTGGCGGTACAGGATGTTGACCTGCTCGTCCGCGGCGATGACCGCCTCGGCGGCCTCCAGGTCGGCGTCGAGCAGGGCGGTGGTGGCCTTGCTGACCGCGGAGCCGACCAGCCGGCTCATCTCGATCAGGCCGTCGCCGACCTCGGCGAGCTGCTCGTGGTAGGTGTCGCGCACGTCTGTCCCCTTATCCGAACCGGCCGGTGATGTAGTCCTCCGTGCGCTTCTCGGAGGGGTTGCTGAAGATCTTCTCGGTGGTGTCGATCTCGACGAGGCGCCCCGGCTGACCCGGGCCGTCGATGGTGAAGAACCCGGTGCTGTCGGAGACCCGGGCGGCCTGCTGCATGTTGTGCGTGACGATGACGATCGTGTAGCGGTCCTTCAGGTCGGTCATGAGGTCCTCGATCGCCAGTGTGGAGATCGGGTCGAGTGCGGAGCAGGGCTCGTCCATGAGCAGGACCTGCGGCTCGACGGCGATGGCGCGGGCGATGCAGAGCCGCTGCTGCTGGCCGCCGGACAGGCCGGCGCCCGGCTTGCCGAGCCGGTCCTTGACCTCGGTCCACAGGTTGGCGCCGCGCAGCGAGCGCTCGACGGCCTCGTCGAGGCGCTGCCGGCCCTTGATGCCGTTGAGCCGGAGCCCGGCCGCGACGTTGTCGTAGATCGACATCGTCGGGAACGGGTTGGGCCGCTGGAACACCATCCCGATCGTCCGCCGGACGGCGACGGCATCGACGCCCTCGCCGTACAGGTCCTCGTCGTCGAGCAGGACCTTGCCCTCGACGCGGGCGCCGGGGATCACCTCGTGCATGCGGTTCAGCGTCCGGAGGAACGTCGACTTGCCGCAGCCCGACGGGCCGATCAGGGCGGTGACGCTCTTGGGCTCGATGGACAGCGAGACCCCTTCGATGGCCTTCAGACTGCCGTAGTACGCCGAGACGTCGGTCGCGACGATGCGCTTGGCCATGCTGCTAGCCCTTCAGGCGGGTACGGCGCGAGATCAGGCGCGCCACGAGGTTGAGGAGGAGGACGAGCAGGAGCAGGGTGAGCGCGCCGGCCCAGGCCCGGTCGAGCGCCGCGGCCTGCGGCTGACCGGCTTGGGCGAAGACGTAGCTGGGCAGGCCGGCCTGCTGGCCCTGGAACGGGTTGGTGTTGATCGAGTCGAAGTTGAGCGCGGTCAGCAGCAGCGGCGCGGTCTCGCCGGTGACACGGGCGATGGCGAGGACCACACCCGTGGTGATGCCCGAGGCCGCCGTCGGCAGCACGACCCGCACCACGGTCTTCCAACGCGGCACGCCCAGGGCCAGCGCGGCCTCGCGCAGCGAGTCCGGCACCAGCGCGAGCACCACCTCGGTGGTGCGCACCACGGTCGGCAGCATGAGGATCGCGAGCGCCAGGGCGGCGGCGAAGCCGCTGAAGCCCTGGCCCAGCGCGAGCACCCAGAAGGTGAAGACGAACAGGCCGGCCACGATCGACGGCACGCCGGTCATCACGTCGGTGACGAACTGGACGGCGCTGACGAGCGGGCCCCGGCCGTGCTCCACGACGTAGACGGCGGCCAGCAGCCCGATCGGGATGGCGATCAGGCTGGCGATCCCGACCTGCTGCAGCGTGCCGATGATCGCGTGGTAGGCGCCGCCGTGCGCGTCCCGCGGTCCGATGCCCCGCATCGAGTGGGTCAGGAAGTCCAGGTCGAAGCGCTTGGCGCCGTTCTTGACCACCAGCGCCACGACCGAGACGAGCGGCACCAGCGCCAGCAGGAACGAGCCCCACGCCAGCGAGGTGAACAGCCGGTCCACGGCCGCCCGCCGGCCCTGCACGGCGAGCACGACGGCCGGCGCGAGAACGAGGTAGGCGAGTCCGGCGACGACCACCATGAGCGCCGGGTTGGAGCCGCCGGCCAGCTGGACCACGGCGGTGCCGACCAGAACGGCCAGTACGCCGACCCCCGAGAGCGCGCCGGTCGAGACCGAGCGGGTCGGGCGCACGCTGCTGTCGCTCAGGGTCGCGGTGCTCATCCGAGCCTCTTTCGGGCCGAGCGGATGACGATGACGCGGGCGAGCGCGTTGACCGCGAACGTGATGACGAACAGCACCAGGCCGGTGGCGATGAGCGCGCCGCGCCCGGCCTGCGCGTACTCGCTGAACTTGGCGGCGATGTTGGCCGCGATGGTGTTGCCGCCGGGTCCGAGGATGCGCGCGGTGATGGCCGGCGTGGTGCCCAGCACGAGGGCGACGGCGATGGTCTCGCCGAGGGCCCGGCCCAGGCCCAGCATGACTGCGCTGACGATGCCCGGCCGGCTCGGCGGCAGGACCGCGGTGCGGATGGCTTCCCAGCGGGTGGCGCCGAGCGCGAGTGCGGCCTCGCTGAGGGCGGACGGCACCTGCAGCAGCACCTCGCGGGTGAGCGCGGCGATGATCGGCAGGACCATGATCGCCAGCACCACGCTGGCGAGCAGGATGGAGCGGGAGTACCGGCCGCCGGTGTCGCCGAACAGCGGGAACCAGCCGAGGGTGGCGTTGAGCGTCTTGTTGACCGCCTGCAGGTGGGTGTTGAGGAAGGCGATGCCCCACAGGCCGTAGACGACCGACGGCACCGCGGCGAGCAGGTCGACCAGGCCGCCCAGCAGGCCGGCCAGCCGGCGCGGCGCGTACTGCGTCACGAAGATCGCCACACCGAGCGCGACCGGCACCGCCAGCACCATGGCCACCAGGCTGGTGAGGATGGTCCCGAAGGCCAGCACGGCGATGCCGAAGGTGGGCTTGTCGGCCTCCGGCAGAAACTCCTTGGTCGTCAGGAAGTTCGTCGTGTCGGCGCGCAGGGCCGGCACCGCCTGGACCACCAGGAAGATCCCGATCCCGATGATCGTCAGCACCAGAAGGACACCGGAGGCGCCGGTCATCGCGAAGAACACCCGGTCGCCGCGCCGGGACTCACCGCCGATGTGCGATGGCTCGGGCACCGTCGGGGCGGCGGGCCCCGCGGCAGGTGCGGTCATGGAGCGTCCTTCCAGGTGGTGCGAACGGCCGACGCCGCGGGTCCACCCTCTCAGGAGGGGGACCCGCGGCAGGCGGCAGGTACAGGACTAGCTGAGGGTGCCCACAGCGGTCGTCACGCGCGCGACGAGGGTGCTCGGCAGCGGCGCGAAGCCGGTCGCGTCGGCGTCCTTCTGGCCGTCGCCGACCGCGTACGTGAGGAAGGACTTCAGCAGCGCCTGCTTGGCGGCGTCCTTGCCCTTGCTGCAGACGATCTCGTAGGACACCGCGGTGACCGGGTAGGCGCCCGGCGTGGTGTTGGTGAAGTCGTACTTCACCTTGAGGTCGTTGCCGCTGGCGGGAACCGTCGCGCCACCGAGTGCCTTGGTGACGGTGTCAGCGCTGAGCTCGGCGTACTCGCCGGCGCCGTTCTTGACCTTGGCGGCGCTCAGGCTGCCGGCGTCCACGAAGGACTTCTCGACGTAGGTCACGCCGCCCTCGGTGCCGGCGACGGCCTGCGTCACGCCGTCGCTCTTGCTGGCACCCTGGACGCTGGCCGGCCACTTCAGCTCCTTGCCGGTGCCGAGGGTCCACGCGGAACCGGCGGTGGCGGCGAGGTACTTCGACAGCACGTCGGTGGTGCCGGAGGAGTCGTCGCGGTGCACCGCGGTGACGGCGATCGAGGGCAGCGTCGTGCCCGGGTTGTCGGCCTTGATGAGCGCGTCGTCCCACTTCGCGACCTTGCCCTCGAAGATGGCGGCGATGCTCGCGGGCGACAGCTGCAGGCCCTTGACGTCCTTGAGGTTGTAGGCGATCGCGATGCCACCGGCGGTGACCGGCAGGTGGAGCGCCGGGGAACCGCACTGCTTGTCGGCGGCGGCCTGCTCGTCGGGCTTCATCGTCGAGTCGGAGCCCGCGAAGTCGATGGTGCCGGAGCTGAACTGCTTGATGCCGGCGCCGGAGCCGATGCCCTGGTAGTCGATCGTCGCGCCGGAGCAGGCGGCGGTGTAGTCCTTGATCCACTGGGCCACGATGTTCTTCTGGAACGTCGAGCCCGCGCCCTTGACGTCGCCGGTGGCGCAGGCGATCGACGACGAGGAGCCGCCGGTCGGCGTACCGCCGGTGGCGCCCTGGGTGTTGTTGTCGGTGCCGCAGCCGGTGAGCGCGAGTGCGCCCGCGACGACCAGGCCAGCCAGCTGGCCGGTGCGCGTGACCTTCACGTGGGGTCCTCCGTGTGTTGTCGGCGGATGCCGAGGACGTGCTGTTGTCGGGCTCCTGTCTAACGACGGAGGATGAAGCCGGAGGACGTCACAGGTGGCCGGCAGATGAACGCAGCCCGAAGGTCATTCATCCGGGCGCAAGGTTCAGCGCTCGAGCTTGTACCCCAGGCCACGCACCGTGAGCAGGTGCTTCGGGGCGGCCGGGTCGGGCTCGATCTTGGCCCGCAGCCGCTTCACGTGGACGTCGAGGGTCTTGGTGTCGCCGACGTAGTCGCTGCCCCAGACCCGGTCGATGAGCTGCGCGCGGGTCATCACCCGGCCCACGTTGCGCAGCAGCAGCTCGAGCAGGTCGAACTCCTTCAGCGGCAGCTGCACCGGCTGCCCGCCGACCGTCACCAGGTGCCGGTCGACGTCCATCCGGACCGGGCCGGCCTCGAGGGCCGCGCCCTCCTCGGCGGCGGCCGGCCCCTGGCGGCGCAGGACGGCCCGGACCCGCGCGACGAGCTCGCGGTGGCTGAACGGCTTGGTGACGTAGTCGTCCGCACCGAGCTCCAGGCCCACCACCTTGTCGACCTCGCTGTCGCGCGCCGTCAACATGATCACCGGTACGGCGGAGCGGGTGCGCAGCTCGCGGCAGACCTCGGTGCCCGACAGGCCGGGCAGCATCAGGTCGAGCAGCACCAGGTCGGCGCCGTCGCGCTCGAACGCGGCCAGCCCGGCCGGGCCGTCGGCGGCCACCGCGACCTCGAAGCCCTCCTTGCGCAGCATGTAGGCGAGCGGCTCGGAGATCGAGTCCTCGTCCTCAACGACCAGGACGCGGGTCATGGGGTCTCCTCGTGGGGTAGAGCGGCGGGGATCCGGAGCGTGAACGTCGAGCCGTAGCCCTCGGTGCTCCGCACGGCGACGGTGCCGCCGTGGTTGGTGGCGACGTGCTTGACGATGGCCAGGCCCAGGCCGGTGCCGCCGGTGGCGCGAGAACGGGCCGGGTCGGCGCGGTAGAAGCGCTCGAAGACCCGCTCGACGTCCTTCTCGGCGATGCCGATGCCCTCGTCGACGACGTTGACCTCGACCACCGGACCGTCCATGTCCTGGACGGTGCGGGCTCCGATGACCACGCGGGCGCCGTCGGGGCTGTAGTTGACGGCGTTCTCGAGCAAGTTGCCGAGCGCGGTCGTGAGCTGGGCCTCGCTGCCGCGCACCTGGGTGCCGTGGTCGCCGCTGCGGACCACCGCGATGCCGCGGGCCTGCGCCGAGGTGCGGACCCGGTCGACCGCCTCCGCCAGGGCCCGGTCCAGCCGGACCAGCTCGGGCTCCGGCTGGCGCTCGGCGCCCTCGAGCCGGGACAGCGCGACCAGGTCCTGCACCAGCGAGCCGAGCCGGGCCGACTCGCGCTGGGTCCGGGCCGCGAAGCGCCGGACCGCGCCGGGGTCGTCGGCGGCGTCCTGCAGCGCCTCGCTGAGCAGGCCGAGCGCGGCCGCCGGGGTCTTGAGCTCGTGCGAGACGTTCGCGACGAAGTCCCGGCGCACGTTCTCCAGCCGGCGGGCGTCGGTGACGTCCTCCAGCAGCACCGCCACGGTGCCGTCGCCGACCGGGGCCAGCCGGGCGCGGAAGACAGCCGGCGGCCGGCCGGGACGGATGAGGGGAGACGCGAGCTCGGCGTCGTGCGGCTTGCCGTGCACCCGGGTGTCCCGGACCAGCTTGCGCAGCTGGGGCAGCGCGGCCAGCACGCCGTCCTGCACCAGGCCGAGCTCACGCGCGACCCGGTTGCCCAGGAGCACCTCCTCCGCGACGTCCACCACGAGCACGGCCACCGGGAGCGCCTCGAGGACGGCGGAGGCGGTCGGGCCACTGGCGCCGACCGGCCGGGCCGGGTCGCGCGGTCGGCGGAGCCCGACCATCAGCGCACCGCCCAGGCACGCCCCGGCGACGGCGCTGCCGACGGCCAGCACGACCTCCTCGGCGACCACGGCAGCGATGCTAGATCGGTAGGGCCCCTGCAGGGCGAAGGGGACGAGGTGTTCGTCGGTCGTTCACGCCCTCGCCACCTGCCCGGCGGGCTCATGCGCGCCCGGCCGCAGCATCGCCGGGTGCAGCAGGGTCGCGTCGCCGCGGCGGTAGAGCGCTGCGGGTCGGCCGCCCTCCGGCCCGGGGACGGAGTCCCGTCCGACGGGCACCAGGAAACCCGGCGTACCCGTGGTCTTGCGGTGGAAGTTGCGCGGGTCCAGGGGCACGCCCCAGACCGCCTCGTAGACCCGGCGCAGGTCGGCGACCGTGAACTCCTCGCCGCAGAACGCGGTGGCCACCGGGGAGTACTCCAGCTTGGCGCGGGCCCGCTCGACTGCGGCCGCGAGCACCGCCGCGTGGTCGAAGGCGAGCCGGTCGGGCTCCACGGCGCGGACCGGCACCCAGGCGACCCAGCTCGTCCCGACCCCCGGCGTGGGGGCGGGCAGGTCCGGCGCAAAGACGAGGTAGGGCACCGACACCACCCGCATCCGCGGGTCGCGGCGCGGGTGCCCGAAGGCGCCGAGCTGCTCGACGTGCGCGGCCGAGCGGCGTACGCCGGTCTCGTGCTCGAGCCGGCGGACGGCGGCCGCCTCGAGGTCCTCGTCGACCTGCACGAAGCCGCCGGGCAGCGCCAGCTGGCCGCGGTACGGGTGGGTGTCGCGCTCCACCAGCAGCACCGACAGCACCCCCTCACGGACGGTGAGCAGCACGACGTCGACGGTCAGCGCGAACGGCGGGAAGGCGGTGGGGTCGTACTGCTGGAGGAAGGCCTCCTCGGAGCTCACACCGGGACCGCCGTCCAGGCCGGTTCACCGGGCGACAGGTCGCGCGCCTCGGGGGGCAGCGCGGCCAGCGCCCTGGCGCAGCGGGCCCGGGCGGCGGCGAGGTCGTCGACGAGCGGCACCTGCAGCGGCGTGCCTGACCCCGGCGCGAGCCGCAGCACCTCGCGGGTGCCGTCGCGGTAGGCCCACTTGCGGCCGCTCACGGTGCTCTTGCCGGGGGACCGCTTGGCGACCGGCCGCATCCCGCCGGCGTCGTCCTCGATCGCGACCAGCTTGTAGACCAGGCCGGCGGTGGGGGCGCCCGAGCCGGTGACGAGCGCGGTCCCGACGCCGTACTCATCCACCGGGTCGTCCGCCAGCGCCGCGATCTGCTGCTCGTCCAGGTCGGAGGTGGCGACGATCCGGGTGCCGGTCGCGCCGAGCGCGTCGAGCAGCGCCCGGACCTCCCGCGCCAGCGGGCCGAGCTCGCCGGAGTCGATCCGCACCGCGCGCAGCTCGGGACCGGCCACCTCGACCGCGGTCCGGACGCCATCGAGCACGCTGAAGGTGTCGACCAGCAGCGTGGTGCCGGTGCCCTGCGAGGCCACCTGGGCGGCGAACGCCTCCCGCTCGCTCTCGTGGGCCAAGACGAAGGCGTGCGCGCTGGTGCCGAAGGTCGGGATGCCGTACAGGCAGCCGGCCGCCAGGTTCGACGTCCCGGCGAAGCCCGCGATCCAGGCCGCCCGGGCGGCCGCCACTGCGGCCCGCTCGTGGGTCCGGCGCGAGCCCATGTCGATGAGCGGCCGGTCGCCGGCGGCCAGCACCATCCGGGCGGCGGCCGAGGCGATCGCGCTGTCGTGGTTGAGGACCGACAGCGACAGCGTCTCGAGCAGCAGGCCGTCGCCGAAGGTCCCGTCCACGGTGAGGACCGGCGAGCCGGGAACGAACACCTCGCCCTCCGGGTAGGACCACACCTCCGGCGTCGGCTTGCGGCCGTCCAGCCACGCCAGCGTCCGTGGCTCGAGCAGCGGCTCGGCGGCCGCCATCGCCGTGTCGTCCCAGACGAGCGCCTCGAGCAAGCCCGCCAGCCGGCCCTGCCCGGCCGCGACCGCGAAGCGCCGGCCCGGCGGCAGCCGCCGGCAGAAGACCTCGAACACCGCCCGCCGGTCGGCGAGCCCGCCCGCGACCGCTCCCGCGAGCATCGTCAGCTCGTAGCGGTCGGTGAGCAGCGGCACGGGCTCGGGCACGGCGGGACCGTACCCCGCTGCCGGGCCGCTGCTCGCCCTCACCGGCCAACAGCCCGGACCGCCGCGGCGCGGAGCGCCCGAACGGCCCCGCGTCAGTCGTCGAAGAGCTCCGACAGGAACGACTTGCGCTTGCGCTGGTAGGGCTTGCCGTGGTGGGTGTAGCTCTGGCTGACGCTCGGCGTCGGGGCCGGTGCGCCCCGCCAGGCGCCCTCGGCGTCGACCAGGCGCTCGAGCTCGCCGCGGTCGAGGAACACGCCGCGGCACTCGCCGCACTGGTCGACGGTCACGCCGTTGCGCTCGTACACGTGCATCTCGGCGCGGCACTTGGGGCAGGTGAGGCTCATGTCGCTCCTGACGATCGGGGCGCGCTCCTAGTTCCCGGCGGTGTTGCGAAGCGGCCGGCTGTGGCAGCGTGGGCGCCGTGCCCGAGCTCCCCGAGGTCGAGTCGCTGGTCGCGTTCCTGCACGAGCACGCCGTCGGCCGGGTGGTGGCCCGCGTCGATGTACCCGGGATCCATGTCCTGAAGACCTACGCGCCGCCCATCACCGCGCTGGCGGGCCTCGAGATCAGCGGCGCCACCCGGCACGGCAAGTTCCTCGACCTCGACGTCAGTGGGCTGCACCTGGTCACGCACCTGGCCCGGGCCGGCTGGCTGCACTGGCGCCCCTCGCTGCCCGCGGCGCCGCCGAAGATGGGCAAGGGGCCGATCGGCGTGCGCGTCCACCTCGACGACGGTTCCGGCTTCGATCTCACCGAGGCCGGCACCCAGAAGCGCCTGGCCGTGTACGTCGTCAACGACCCCGCCGAGGTCCCCGGCGTGGCCCGGCTGGGCATCGACCCGCTGTCGGAGGCGTTCACGGCCGAGGTGCTGGCGGGGCTGCTCGCCGGGGTCCGCGCCCAGGTCAAGGGCGTCCTCACCGACCAGACGGTGATCGCCGGGCTCGGCAACGCCTACAGCGACGAGGTGCTGTGGGAGGTGCGGATGTCGCCGTTCAAGCCGGCCGGCAACCTCACCCCCGACGAGGTCACGAGCCTGCACACGGCGATCCGGTCGACGCTGCGGACGGCGGTCGAGCGCTCGGCCGGCACCGCGGCCGGGGAGCTGAAGGCCGAGAAGAAGTCGCACCTGTTCGTGCACGGCCGCACCGGCCTGCCGTGCCCGCGGTGCGGCGACGAGGTGCGGGAGGTGTCGTTCGCGACCAAGTCCCTGCAGTACTGCGCGACCTGCCAGACCGACGGCAAGCCGCTGGCCGACCGGCGCATGTCGCGGCTGCTGAAGTAACGGGCAGACTGGCGCCATGCACCCGCACGAGATTCCTACGGTCGAGCCGCGTGAGGTGGTCGACGAAATCCTGCTCGACGTCCGGGAGGACGACGAGTGGGCGGCCGGCCGGGCGCCGCACGCGGTGCACATCCCGCTCTACGACCTGCCCGAGCGGTTGGCCGAGATCCCGGAGGGCCGGCCGCTGTCGGTGGTCTGCCGCGTCGGCGGCCGGTCGGCGCAGGCCACCACCTGGCTGCGGGCGCAGGGCGTCGAGGCCCGCAACGTCCGGGGCGGCATGCTGGCCTGGGCGGCCGCGGGCCTGCCGATCGAGGGCGACAGCGACCGCGCCTGGATCGTCTGAGCCCCACGGCTAGCGCGGCTGCTCGGGTCCCGGCGCGTCGGTCGCCGGCGGGGGGTCGGCCGGTGGAGCCGGCGCGGCACCGGGCACGGCGTCGGTCGCCGGCGGAGCCCAGGTCGGGGCGTCGCTCGCTGGGACCGGCGGCGCGTCGCTCGGCGTCGCCGGCGCGAAGCCCGGAGCGCTGGCCGCCGGTGACCCGTGCTGCTCGGCCAGTCGGAAGGCCACCACCGCCGCGATGCCGTAGAAGAGAAGGTCCAGCGCCTGGAAGCCCTCCTTGTACAGCTCCCAACCGAAGCCCGCCGGGTCCTTCACCGCCTCCTTGAGGACGGTGAGCATCGAGACGTCGCTGCCCAGCTGCTTGAGCGCCTCCGACAGGTCGTGCGCGTCGATGAGCAGGTCGCCGACCAGGCACGCGAGCACGCCGATCATGGCCGCGGCCGGCGGCAGTGCCGGATGCCCGCCGCCGGTCCTGCCGGCCAGCAGGCCGGCCAGGGCGCCGACGCCCACCGCCGCAAAGCCGATCTTGTAGTTGGTGAGCGACGCCACCACCGCCCAGGCCACGGCGCCGAGCAGAGCCCCGACGAGCGCGGCGACGATGCCGGCGGTGAGGTGGCTCTTCGGGGCGGCGGTGGTCATGCCGCGGAACCTAGTCGTCGGCCCCGCTGCTGTCCGAACGGCGCTAGCGTCAGCGGCATTGATCACCTGGAGGGGCGCGTGGCACGCATCGACCTGCCCGGGGGCGAGGGTCTCGACGTCGGCCGGGCCTTGCTGCTGGCACCGCACTTCGTCGACGTCGTGGTCGGCTACGAGAAGGCCGTTGCGCACAGCACGCTGGACCCGCGGCTGCACGAGCTGGTCCGCTACCGGGTGGCGCAGCTCAACCAGTGCACGGTCTGCCTGGACTTCCGGCGGCCCGACTCCGGGCTCACCGAGCAGGTGCTGGCCGAGGTCGCCAGCTACCGCGACAGCGCCGCCCTGACCGGCCTGGAGAAGGCGGCGCTGCAGTTCACCGAGCAGTTCTGCACCGACAGCACCGGCATCACCGACGAGCTCTTGCAGGAGCTGCAGGCCCAGCTCGGTCCGGCCGGTGTCGCGGACCTCGCCCTGGTCGTCGGCAAGTACCTCGCGATGGGGCGGTTCATGCAGGTGCTCGGCCTGGACCAGGCCTGCACGCTCGACCCCGCTCGGCTCGCCGGGGTTGCCCGACAGTGACCTGGCGCCTGCTTGCTCTGCCGCCCCTGCCGCCGGACCTGCTGGAGATCCTGTTCGGTGACCCGCGCCTGGAGCTGGTCACCCCGGCCGAGCGCACCCAGGAGGCCGTGGACGCGCTGCTGCCGACGGTCGACCTCGTCCTCGGTGACTGGTCGCCGCAGCTGCGGCTCGGGGACCCGGGCGGCCGGGTGGTCTTCGTCCAGCAGCCCAGTGTGGGTGTCGACGGCATCGACGTACCGGCCTGCACGGCCCGCGGCGTGGCGGTCGCGAACTGCGCCGGCGCCAACACGACCTCCGTGGCGGAGTGGGCGGTGAGCGCCGCCTTCGCGCTGCTGCGCAGGACGGTCGAGGCCGACCAGGCCGTGCGCCGGGGCGAGTGGCCGCAGACCTCCCTCGGCGGTCGGGAGCTCGCCGGTCAGCGGGTGGGCGTGGTCGGGATGGGCGCGATCGGGCGCCGGACCGCCGAGCTGTTCCGGGCGCTGGGCTGTGACGTCGTCTACTGGTCCCGTTCCGTGCACGCCGACGCGCCGATCCCGTACCTCGACCTGGACGAGCTGGTCGCGACCTGCGACGTGGTGGTGCTCGTCATCGCCCTCGGCGCCGACACCCGCGGGTTGTTCGACGCACAGCGCATCGGCCGGATGAAGCAGGGCGCGCTGCTGCTCAACGCCGCCCGCGGCGAGGTGGTCGAGGAGGCGGCGCTGGTCGCGGCCGTCACAGCCGGCCGGATCGGCGCCGCCACCGACGTGTTCGCCGTCGAGCCGCTCCCGCCGGACAGCCCGCTGCGGGCGGCGCCGGGGCTGCTGTTGTCGCCGCACATGGCCGGTTCGACGGTGGAGGCTGCGATGCGGATCGCCGGGCAGGCCAAGGCCAACCTGCAGCGCGTGCTCGACGGCCAGCCGGTGGTCGACCTCGTCAACGCCGCCGACCCGCACGTCGTACGCCGGACCTGAGCGGCGGGGACAAAAGCCGCTGCGGCACGATGGGACCTGTGACCTTGGTCGTCGCGCACCGTGGCTCCTCCGGGAGCCATGCCGAGCACACCCTCACTGCCTACGAGAAGGCCGTGCAGGAAGGGGCAGACGCCCTCGAATGCGACGTCCGGATGACCCGCGACGGCGTGCTGGTCTGCGTGCACGACCGCAAGGTCAACCGCACCAGCGACGGCCGCGGCGTGGTCTCCACCTTGGAGCTGGCCGAGCTGGCCGAGCTGGACTTCGCCTCCTGGAAGGCCCGGCAGGGCGACCCGCTGCTGGAGGCGAGCTGGGAGGAGCCGGACCTCGACAACGGCAGCGTGCTCACCCTCGAGCGGCTGGTGCAGCTGGCGACCAGCCACGACCGGCCGGTCGAGCTGCACATCGAGACCAAGCACCCGACCCGGTACGGCGGGCTGGTCGAGAAGGCGCTCATCGAGCTGCTGGAGCGCTACGGGCTGGCCCGGCCGGCGTCCCGGTCGGTGTCGCGCGTGACGGTGATGTCGTTCGCGCCGACCTCGCTACGGCGGATCCACGCGATGGCGCCGACCGTGCCGACGGTCTACCTGATGTCGCGGGTGCCGCTGCGCTACCGCGACGGCAGCCTGCCGCCCCGGGTCGACATCGCCGGCCCGGCGCTGGAGGTCCTCAAGGCCAACCCGGCGTACGTGGAGCGGGTGCACGAGCAGGGCAACCGGCTGCACGTCTGGACGGTCGACAACACGGTCGACATCAAGGAGGTCCTCGGCCTCGGCGTGGACGCCGTCATCAGCAACCACCCGCGGCGGGTGCTGCGGCAGCTCGACCGGCCGTGACGGCTCGGCCGGCCACTACGCTGCGCCGGCACCTCGAAGCCGCACCCCTCACGAAGGTCTGAGATGAGCAGCCGTCGCAAGAACGCCAAGGCCGACGCCACCCAGAAGAAGGCTGCGACGCCGTTCGTCTCCCGGCCGTTCGCCGGTCGGCCGGACGAGACCGAGTGGGTCGCGCTTCGCGAGATCGTGCCGGCCGCGACCGCGCCGCTGGCCCTCAAGGGCAGCGACGTGCCCGTCACGCTCTCCACGGTGCTGCCGCTGGCCTGGCCCGGGATGGTGACCCTGGAGGGCCGCCGGCTGCTCGGCGTGCAGGTGGCCACCCGGTCCGGCGACGCGAGCCGGGACCTGGCGTTCGTGCTGGAGCAGGTGCTGACCGCCGAGCCGGGGACCTCGATCTCGCCGACCGAGCTGCCCGGCCCCGGCCCGCGGCTGCAGGACCTGCTGGACGACGCGCCGCTGACCGTGACCGTGCACGCCGGCTTCGACTACTGGCTCGAGGGCGCCGAGGACGCGGACGGCGAGATCCATGCCTCGATGGAACGGGCCAACACCTCGGTGGTGCCGACCGCGAAGCTGGAGTCGGTGCAGAGCGCCTACTGGTGCCGGATGCGCGAGCGCGCGCACCTGCGGTGGGTGCTGCCCGAGGACGAGGAGCCGCTGCTCGACGCCCTCGCCCGGCTCGCGGTCGACGGCGGCCTAGGCCTCGGCGAGGGCACCCGGTACGTCGGCTCGTTCCGGGCCCACGGCCTGCTGGTGCCGGTCTGGGACCTGCCGGTCGACACCGAGGCCGACGCCGTGGAGGCGCCGGCTGCGGCGTTCCGGGAGCGCCTTTCGGCCGCGCTCACGCAGACCGCGCCGTTGCCCGCCGACGCCCGCCGGGCCCGGGCCGGCCTGCTCAGCCGGCAGCTCACGCTGCGCTAGTCGTCGTACCTGGGCAGGTAGGGCGACGGCGGCTCGCCCTCAGCCGCGGGCGCGCCTGCGGGCCCGGCTGAGCCCGGCTCCTGCCAGCGCCAGCCCGAGTGACAGTGCCTCCCACCAGGCCGCCGCCTTGGCGCCCTCGACCGCCCAGCTCTCCTGGAAGTGGCCGTCGAACCCGTAGACCGGCAGCGCCCGGTACCGGCTGTAGAGCAGGACGGCCAACGATCCGGCCGCGAAGGCGGCGGTGGCGAGCCACACCAGCAGGTGCGGGCGCAGCAGCAGCGCGGCGGCGAGCAGGAAGGCCAGCCCGGCCTGGGCGTAGAACGCGTCGCTCAGCGCCAGCGGGTGCCGGCCCAGCCCGGAGGAGTTGCCGGCGATCCGCAGGTGCACCGCGGCCACCCCGAGCAGGGCCACGGCGGTGAGGACCCGCA
>JAOPVD010000094.1 GCA_025966295.1 Frankiales bacterium
CTGCGGGTCGTCCAGCCAGTCCGGGGCGACCGGGAAGGCCTCACGAGCGCGCACCCTGCACCTCCTCCACTCCCCCCAACCTAGAACACACATACGACAAAACGGACCAGCCCCGGTGAGCTGTGGATTGAGCCCGTCCCGCGGTCTCGCCACTCAGCCGTGCAGCGGCACCTGTTGTTCAGGCCCGGTGACCCAGACGTGAAGCCACCGCCCACAGCGGGCCGTGGAAAACCGGACGAGAGCTAGCCCTCGTAGGTCCGTGGCAGCGGGTACGCCGCCGGGTTGACGTGCCGGACCACCTCGTCGATCACCTCGTCGGCGAAGCCGACCCACAGGTGCTTGGCGCGGTCGAAGCCCACCACCTCGGCCTGCGGCACCGCCGCGAACCGCTCCCGGGCCGCCGGCGGCTGCAGGTAGTCGTCGTGCTCGGGCACGAGTGCCACCAGCGGCTTACCGGACGCCGCCCAGGTCTCGAGGTGCTCGGGCCGGGAGAACCGCAACGGCGGGCTCAGCAGCACGGCCCCGACCACGGACGGGTCGCAGCCGTACATCAGCGCCAGGTCGGTGCCGAAGCTCCAGCCGAGCAGCCAGATCTGCGGCAGGTCCAGCGACTCCACCAGGTCCAGGGCGGCCGCCACGTCCTGCTGCTCGGCCACCCCCTCACCGAAGCTGCCCTGGCTGGTGCCCTGCTCGCTGCTCGTGCCGCGGGTGTTGAACCGCAGCACCGCCACGTCGGCCAGCGCCGGCAGCCGCCAGGCGAGCTTTTTGAGGACGTGGCTGTCCATCATCCCGCCGTGCGTCGGCAGCGGGTGCAGGCAGACGATCGTCGCGACCGGCGGCCGGTCGAGCGGCAGCGCCAGCTCCCCGACCAGCTGCAGGCCGTCGGCGGTCTCCAGCGTCACCGGGCGGCGGTCGGCGGGCAGCACCGTGTTGGCGCGGATCTCAGGCATCGCCCACGACCCTATGCGCGCCCGCCAGCACAGTGTGGCTCAGGCAGCACCGCCAACCTGCCGATGCACGAAAGGAAGACCAACACCGGAGGTTTCTCGTGCGGCGTCTTGCCGTTGCCCTGTCCGTCGCCGTGCTGGCCCTGGGCGCCACCCTCGCCGGATCGGTGGCGCCGGCCGAGGCCGCGTCGCCCGGCTGGATCGTGACCTGCACCTACACCCGCAGCCTCACGCAGGACCCCATCGTCGCGCCCGGCCCCACCGGCCGCTCGCACAGCCACGACTTCGTCGGCAACCGGACCACCGGCAGCACCTCGAGCTACGCCACGATGCGCCGCGGCGCCTCCAGCTGCGGGACCAAGGCCGACAACGCGTCGTACTGGATGCCGTCGCTGTTCCGGGGCAACAGCCAGGTGAAGCCCGCCGGTTCCTATGCCGGCCGCAGCACTCGGCAGCGCAGCTACTACCGCGCCGACAACCTCAAGCCGGGCACGAAGATCGAGCCGTTCCCGGCCGACCTGCGGGTGGTGGCCGGCAACGCCAAGGCGCGCAACGCCGCCGAGAACCCCGCGCTGGGCAAGGAGATCTACTGGGGCTGCAGCGAGAACTCCACCGGCAAGCTGACGGCCCCGCCGGCCAGCTGCGGCACCGGCATCATCTCGCTGCACGTCGGCTTCCCGAACTGCTGGAACGGCAAGCTGACCCACAAGAACGACACCGCGAACCTGCGCTACCCGAGCAGCGGCGTCTGCCCGACCGGCTTCACGCGGGCCCTGCCGCGGCTGATCCAGCGCTTCGAGTACCCGGTCGGGCCCAAGACCGGCAGCGTCTGGCTGGCCAGCGGCGCGACCTTCACCGCGCACGCCGACTTCTGGAACACCTGGGACCAGGCGGCCCTGACCCGGCTGGTCAAGCGCTGCCTCACCGGCAACGTCAGCTGTGGCAAGGACCCGGCCTAGCGCTGTCAGTGCCGGGGGGTGCCCCGGCCACGCTCGACCGTCGGACCGCGCCGGCCCCGGGCACCCCAGCACGGGGTGTGCCAGTGCCGGCGCTCGTCCGGCCGGCCCTCCGGCCAGGCCACCAGGTGCGGTACGCCGGAGACCTCCTGCGCGCACCCCGGACAGCGGTAGACCCGGTCGCTGGCGCCCACGGACCGGACGGTGAAGCCATCCTCGACCCGCTCGCCGGCCGGTGTGCGCAGCACCGGCCGGTCGCCGGACTTCAACGCGGCCAGGGCGTCAGCGGCGCGGGTGGCGCGCCGTGATCCCTTGCCCATCAGCCGGTTCTGCCCGGGCCGCCCCTGCGTTACTTGCGGGCGTAGTCGCGGAAGCCGCGGCCGCTCTTGCGACCCAGGTAGCCGGCCTTGACGAGGTGCCCCAGCATCGGCGCCGGCGAGTCGCCCGGCTCGCGGAACTCGTCGTACAGGGTCTGCTGGATGGCGAGCGTGACGTCGAGGCCGACCACGTCCATCAGCGCGAACGGGCCCATCGGGTGCCCGCAGCCGGCGGTCATGGCGAAGTCGATGTCGTCCATGGAGGCGTAGTGCGCCTCGAGCATCCCGACCGCGTCGTTGAGGTAGGGGAACAGCAGCGCGTTGACGATGAAGCCGGCCCGGTCGCCGCAGAGCACGGCGTGCTTCTTGGTCTTGGCGCAGACGTCCAGCACGGTGGCGACGACGTCCGGCGCGGTGGTGACGGTCGGCACCACCTCGACCAGCTTCATGACGGTGGCCGGGTTGAACCAGTGCATGCCCACGACGTCCTGCGGCCGCGAGGTGGCGGTGGCGCACTCGATGACCGGCAGCGACGAGGTGGTGGTGGCCAGCACGGCGCCCGGCTTCATGACGTCGTCGAGGGCGGCGAAGATGGCCTTCTTGATGGACAGCTCCTCGGCCACCGCCTCGATGACCAGGTCGCAGTCGGCGAGGGCGTCGAGCTCGGTGGTGCCGCTGATCCGGGCGAGGGTCTCGCCGCGCAGGTCCTCGGTGAGCTTGCCCTTCTGCACCGCCTTGTCGAGCGAGCCCTCGACCTTCTTGCGGACCGCGGCGACCTTGTCCTCGCCGCGGGCCCGGAAGACGACCTCGTAGCCGCTCTTGGCGCAGACCTCGATGATGCCGGTCGCCATGGTGCCGGTGCCGATCACGCCGATCTTGGAGACCGGGCGCGCGGCGGCGTCGGAGGACGCCGCCGGGGTGTCGGCGTCGGCCACGATCTCGGAGGAGTCCGGGGCCGCGTAGGTGTAGAGCCCGCGGCCGGACTTGCGGCCGAGCAGGCCGGCGGTGACGTACTGCTTGAGCAGCGGCGCCGGGGCGTGCCGGTGGTCGCGCGACTGCGCGTACATCGTCTCCAGGATCTCGTACGCCGAGTCCAGGCCGATGAGGTCGAGCAGTGCCAGCGGGCCCATCGGGTGGCCGCAGCCGAAGCGCATGGCGGCGTCGATGTCCTCGCGCGAGGCGTACTTGCTCTCGTACATCTTCACGGCGTTGTTGAGGTAGCCGAACAGCAGCGCGTTGGCGATGAAGCCGGCGCGGTCCCCGGCGATCGCCGGCTGCTTGCCGACCTGGGCGACCAGCTCCTCGACGGCGGTGACCACGGACGGGTCGGTGACGACGGTCCTGACGACCTCGACCAGGCCCATGACCGGAGCCGGGTTGAACCAGTGCAGGCCCACGACCTGCGACGGCCGGCCGGTGCCGGTGGCGAGCTCGGTGACCGAGAGCGCGGAGGTGTTGGTGGCGAGCACGGCCTCCGGGGCCAGCAGCGCGTCGAGCTTGGAGAACAGCTCCTTCTTCAGCTCCATCCGCTCCGGGATGGCCTCGATGACCAGGCCGCAGTCCTTGACCGCGGTCAGGTCGGTGCCGAGCTCGATGCGGCCGAGCAGCGCGGTCGCCTCGGCCTCGGTGATCTTGCCGCGCTTCACGGCGCGGCTGGTGGAGTGCGCGAGGTGGCCGCGGCCGCGCTCCAGGCTGGGCTCGTCGTGCTCCACACCGACGACATCCACGCCCGAGCGGGCGAGCACCTCGGCGATGCCCGCACCCATGGTGCCCAGGCCGACGACACCGATCTTGCTGAACGCCACGACTACTCCCCATGCCTCGGACCGATGCCGAGCAGTCTCCCAGACGGCGCTACCGGCGAGTAGTGAGGGCCTAGAACAGGGTGGGCCGGGTGGACTCCATGCCGCGCAGCGCGTCGTAGTCCACCTGCACGCAGATGATCCCGCGGTCGGCGGCCAGCACCTTGGCCTGCGGCTTGAACGACTGCGCCGCGAGGATGCCCTGCACCTCGCCGAGCACCGTCGAGACCCGCTGCAGGTAGCGGGTGAGCTGCTCCACTGCGTCGATCTCCGCGTGCCGCTTGATTTCGACCAGCACGTGGGCACCGCTGCCGTCCTTGCACAGCAGGTCGACCGGGCCGATGTCGGTGAAGTACTCCCGCTGCACGAGCGTGAAGCCCTCCCCCAGCACGTGGCACTGGTCGGCCAGCAGCTCCTGGAGCTGCTTCTCAACGCCGTCCTTGACCAGCCCCGGGTCGGTGCCGAGCTCGTGCGCGACGTCGCTGAGCACCTCGTCGACGGTGATGAGCAGCTGCTCGCCCGCCTTGTTCGTGACGGTCCAGACGTCCTCGCCGTACAGCGTCGAGCAGGGCGGGGACATCCACATCAGCGGCTTGTAGGCGCGGTCGTCGGCGTGGATCGACACCGACCCGTCGCTCTTGACCAGCAGGAGGCGGACCGCTTGGGGCAGGTGGGCCGTCAGCCGTCCGACGTAGTCGACGCTGCAGCGGGCGATGACGAGGCGCACCCCCACAGGCTAGGGGCAGGCCTGGAGCCAGCACGGGCGGCATCAGACACAATGACGGGGTGAGCACGCCGGAGCAGCACCGCCCGCCCGTCTACGCCTGCGCGGCGGGCGCGGTCCTGCACGCGCACTCCGCCGACACCCTCGAGCCGGCGGTGCTGCTCTACACCTTCCTGCCGGCCGGCAGCGGCGACCGGATCGACGCCGTCGAGGCGAAGGTGGACGTGCACGGCGACGGCCCCGGCTCCTCCACGCTGACGGTCCGGGTGCTGAGCGAGGGGCAGTCGCTGAGCTGGCAGCTGCCGGTGGCGCCGTTCGTCGCGGCCCTCCCCGGTCAGCCCGGCGACGAAGGCCGGATGGTGCTGCTGGCGGTGATGGACGCCGAGCCGGAGCAGGGGTTCTGGGCCCAGCCGGTCGACTGCGAGCGGCTCGCGGCCGAGCTGCAGCTGCCCGTCACCGACCTGGTCGACGCGCTGCGCGGCCGCCTGACGCCGTGGCTCGCCGACGACGTCGA
>JAOPVD010000230.1 GCA_025966295.1 Frankiales bacterium
CGGCGGGCTTCGAGGCGGACGCCTCCGGGCTGGTGGACGGGCTCGGGCCGGGCACGACGACGCCTCTCAGTGCACGCGCACGTGCACACCATGTTGTGCTGGGACAGGTGGGGCCACCAGGCGGGGCCGGCAAGATTGTGGCACGGCCGCCGACCTCACCGGGCCCGTTGCGAGCCCGGAATGTCCGGGGTCGCCGTCAGCCCTGGTCGACCGTGACGTCCGACCACGGCGACACCTGGTCGACCGCTGGGAAGACCACCAGGAACAGCAGCAGCACGACCGCGCCGAGCAGCAGCAGCGCCTGGAGCAGGCGCAACGGCAGCGGGCCGGGCAGGTGCCGCCAGATCCAGAGGTACATCAGCCCCTCCCTCGCAGGGCGGTGGGCACCACGCCCGGCCCCTTGGCCAACGGCTCGTCCAGCACCGCGGTGACGATGAGCCGGGTGCGCGCGGAGTACTTCGGGTTGCAGGTCGTGAGGGTGAGCAGCCGCCGGGTGGGGGTCGCCCCCAGCTGCCCCGGCACCCGGTAGGTGACCTCCACCGCGGTCGGCTCGACCACCGCCATGTTGGTGACCCGGTAGGTGAAGAAGTAGCCCCGCGTCTCGACGACGATCGCGTCGCCGTCGTGGAGCTCGTCCAGCCGGTTGAAGGGCGCGCCGTAGGTGGTGCGGTGGCCGCTGACGACCACATTGCCGACGGCGCCGGGCCGGTCGCTGCTGGGCAGGTGCCCGGGGCCCTTCTTCAGGTCCTCGCGGGAGACGCCCTCGACCACGACGTGCACCTGGTCCTTGCCGAGCGAGGGCAGGTAGATCCGGGCGATGCCCGCGCCCTCGTCGTACGGCGCCAGCTGCGCTGACGTCGGCGTGGCCGCCCACGCGCGGCTGAGGTCGTTGTCCAGCGTCTTCTGCTGGCCGTCGGTGTAGAGGTTGGTGACCTTGAGCTCGTAGAGGCAGAACAGCAGCACCACGACGCCCGCGGTGATGAGGACCTGCCCGAGGCCGCGCAGCAGCCACCGCATCCGCTCGGCAGGGCTCACGGGCGGGACCGCTCGACGTGCGGCAGTTCGAGCGGCCCGTCGTAGGCCGGCATCCGCAGGGTGCGGGCGGTGGTCACGCCGAAGCGCAGGTCGAAGTCCGCGACGTACCGGCGGAACAGCGCGACGCCGGGCTCGACGTCGAGGGCGGCCCGCATCGCCCGGGCGTCGCCGATGGCGCGGATGATGAACGGCGGCCCCACCAGGCGGCCCTGGATGAGCAGCGTGTTGCCGACGCACCGGACCGCACTGGTCGACACCACCCGCTCGCCCATGAGCGTCATCGCCTCGGCGCCGCCGGCCCAGAGCGCGTTGACGACCGACTGCACGTCCTGCTGGTGCACCACCAGGTCGTCCGGGTTGTCGCTCGTCGGCCGCTGACCGTCCTTGGGCCGGGGGGCGTCGTCGAGTGCGACGGCCAGCCCGGGACCGGTGACGGCGGACAGACCCGCGGGACCGGCGAGCACGTCGCTGCGGTTGCGCTCCGCGGCCACGGTCGAGGAGGAGGCGGCGGCGCCCTGGCCGACCCGGGCCACGTCGGCGCGCAGGACCGCGGCCTGGCTCTCGAAGCCGGCGACCTCGTCAGAGGCCTTGTTGATGAGCTCGGTGAGCTGCGAGAACCGGCCACCACGCAGGTCGGTGCCCTGCGCGGTGGAGGCACTGGTGGCGAACATGAGACCGGCGCCCAGGGCCGTGATCGGCACCAGGACCCGCCAGGCGCGCCCCCCACCGGGGGACGGGTCGTGCTGCACAGTCACCTCCGGGGGCCTCGGCAGATACGCTAATGGTCCCCGATGCCCAGGAGGTCAGGACGTGCCCGAGTCCAAGAAGCGGAAGAAGGCGGTCTACACACCGCCACCCGCGCCGGGGGCGTCGAAGAAGAAGGGACCCAGCCCGGTGTGGTTGGCGCCCCTCATGCTCGCGCTGTTCCTCATCGGCATCATCTGGCTGGTGGTCTTCTACCTGGCCGGCGCCGACATGCCGTTCGTCGGTGACCTCGGCAACAACAACCTGCTGATCGGCTTCGGCTTCATCATCGCGGGCTTCGGGCTCTCGACCCAGTGGCGCTGACCGGGCGCTGAGCCACCCCGGCGACGTGCACGCAGCAACCCACACTTACACCGGTGTAGTTCTCCCCAGGAGATCTCCACAGTGTGGATAGTCGTGGAGCGCTGGTTCCCGGTCGGAACCGCCGCAAACCCGTGACAGGGTGAACCGGTGACCGCGCGCTTCGTAACCGGACCCCCGCTGCTCCAGGGCTGGGCCGAGCTGGCCGCCGCCGCGGGGCTGCTGGAGGCTGCTTTCGCCGTCGACCCGGTGGGCCGGGTGCTCGTCGCACCGGCGGTCGTGCTGCTCGCGGTGCTCGGTGCCCGTGACCTGCTGCTGCGGCCGACCCTGACCGCCGGTCACGAGGGGCTCCGGGTGGTGGACGGGTTCCGGCGGCGGGCGGTGCGCTGGCCGGAGCTCGCGCGGGCCCGGGTCGTCACCGACCGGCGGGCGCCGTTGCTGGAGCTCGACCTCGGCGACACGGTGGTCGTGCTGTCCCGCCGGCGGCTCGGGCAGCCGCCCGCGCTGGCGCTGGCCGAGCTCGAGGCCACCCGCCCGCCGGCGGGCTGACCTCGTTCGTCCGACGGCCGAGGCTGCGGGATACCCGCGAACAGGACGCGCTACGAGAGCGGTTGGCCGCGACGTTCACGATGTAGGCCAGGGTCGCCGCCCACAGCAGGCAGCCCACGCTCAGCCGGAAGCGAGCCAGCCCGACACGCTCGTCCTGGGCATGAGCAGCACGGCCGCGGGCCCCCGCGCGCTCACCCTCAGGCGGTCGTGAGCTGGGTGGTCCGCGCGGCCACGAGCCCCACCACGAGCAGCACGAGCCCGAGGCCGCCCACCACCTGGTAGAGCCAGCGCCGCTCCCCCGCCGGGGCGTAGACCAGGGCCACGGCGAACAGTGCACCGCCGATCAGACCACCGACGTGGCCGCGCCAGTCGATGTAGCTCGACGCCACGAAGCTGATCGCCAGGTTGATGCCGATGGTCGTGGCGATCTGGCTGACGTCGCCGCCGCGCCGGCGCTGCAGGACGTAGAAGGCGGCGAACAGCCCGAACACCGCACCCGACGCGCCGGCGGCCTGCTGGTTGGCCGGCCCCAGGGCGTACGACAACGCCGCCCCGGACTGCCCGGACAGCAGGTAGAGGGCGGCGAACCGGAGCCGCCCGAAGCTCTGCTCCAGCGTCGGCCCGAGCAGGTACAGGCAGAACATGTTCAGGGCGATGTGCACCACCCCGAAGTGCAGGAAGGTCGAGGTGAGCAGCCGCCAGTACTCGCCCTGCGCGACGCCGTCGGCGAACGGGCCGGTGAACTCCCCGTGCGCGAACAGCGGGTGCATGGTGGGGGCCAGCGCCAGCTTCTCGAACAGCGGCGACGGGTTGCCCCCGAAGGCGAGGCCGGTGCCAGTCGCGGTGGTGACCAGGAACAGCAGCACGTTCAGCCCGATGAGCGTGAACGTCACCACCGGCGTGCCGACCGCCCGGCCGCCGAACGCCGCCTTGGGCTGGCGGATGGTCGCCGAGCCCTCCTTGACGCACGACGGGCACTGGAACCCGACCGAGGCGGACCGCATGCAGTCCGGGCAGATCGGCCGCTCGCACCGGGTGCAGCGGACGTAGGTTTCCCGGTCAGTGTGGCGGTAGCAGACCGGCGCCGTGTCCGGCCCCGCCTCGGGCTCGGTGCTCAGTTCAGGACTCGACGTTCTCGACGGCCACCCGCTCGATGACGACGTCCTGGGCGGGACGGTCCATCGCGCCGACCGGCAGGGCGGCGATCTTGTCCACCACGTCCCGGGAGGCTTGGTCGGCGACCTCGCCGAAGATGGTGTGCTTGGCGTTCAGCCAGGGCGTGTTGGCGACGGTGATGAAGAACTGCGAGCCGTTCGTGCCCGGACCGGCGTTGGCCATCGCGAGCAGGTAGGGCTTGGAGAACTGCAGCTCCGGGTGGATCTCGTCGTTGAAGCGGTAGCCCGGGCCGCCGGTGCCGGTGCCCAGCGGGTCCCCGCCCTGGATCATGAAGCCGCTGATGACGCGGTGGAAGACCGTGCCGTCGTAGAGCGCGCCCTCGCCCTTCTGGCCGGTCTTCGGGTCGGTCCACTCACCGCTGCCGTCGGCGAGCCCCACGAAGTTCTTGACCGTCTTGGGGGCGTGGTCGGGGAACAGCTGCACCCGGATGTCGCCGTGGTTGGTGGAGAGGGTCGCGTAGAGGTCGGTGGCCACGAGGGCTCCCATCACAGGGTCGGGGGCGGACCCTGTCGACTCTAGTTGTCGGCCGTCCGCGGGGACGGGGCCAGGGCGTCGCCGCCGTCCGTCGCCTCCGGGGGGACCGGGCGGCCGAGCCGCTGGCTCACTGCGCGACGCAGCAGGGCGTCGACCTGGGCCTCCGGTGGGACGCCCAGCGAGACGGTGGTGCGGTTCCGGCCGGCGTGCTTGGAGGCGTACAGCGCCTCGTCGGCTGCCCGGACCAGGGTGTCGGCGTCACCGGCGTGCGAGGGGTAGGTCGCCACCCCGGCGCTCGCGGTGATCGGGACGAGGGAGGGCGCCGCCGAGACCGACAGCCGCAGCCGCTCGGCAATGTCGTGCGCCTCGTCCGGACCGCAGCCCGGGAGGATCACGGCGAACTCCTCCCCGCCGTACCGGGCCGGGGTGTCGAAGTCACGGCACTCGCAGGACAGCGCCGCCGCGACGTTGCGCAGCACCTCGTCGCCGGCCTGGTGTCCGTGCTGGTCGTTGAGCTGCTTGAAGTGGTCGATGTCGACCATCACCAGGCTGACGTGCTCGGCGCTGCGGGTGGCCCGGGCCACCTCGCGCTCGAGGCTGGCCTCGAAGGTGCGACGGTTCGCGATCTTGGTGAGGCCGTCGGTCGCGGCCAGGCGTCGCACCTGCTCGAGCAGCCAGGCGTTGCGGAGCGCCAGCGCGGCGTACGCCGCCGACCGCTCGAGGCCGGTGACGACGCGGCGCTCGATGCGGGTCCGGCCCGGGTGCTCGACGACCAGGGCCCCGAGCGAGCGGCCCTCGGCGGACAGCGGCACCACGACCAGGTTGGCCGGGTCCGGCAGCAGCCGGGCCAGCCACGGGTCCCCCTCGGGGTCGAGGCCGCGGACCAGCACGGTGGCCTTCTGCTCATGGGCCTGGGCGATGACGGCCGACGGGCCCGGTCGGCCAGGCCGACGCGCGACCTCCTCGTCCAGGCCGTACGACGCCAGCAGCGGCAGTTGGCCCTCGGAGCTGGCGAGCACCATGCCGCGCGGGAAGCCGTAGGTCGCGACGGCCGCGTCGAGCAGCGTGCGGGCCACCGACGAGGAGTCGTCGGTCCGCTCGATCTGCTCAGCCAGGCTGGTCAGCGCCTCCAGGTCGCC
>JAOPVD010000233.1 GCA_025966295.1 Frankiales bacterium
CCTGACGCGCCGGACCGCGGCGGTCGACGCGGCCGTCCTGGGCGTCGCCGTGGCGGCGGCCCGGCGCAGGTGGACGCCCGCCCTGGCCGCGCTGCCGTGGCTGGTGCTCGCGGTACAGGAGGCCAGGAGCCGCCCCGGCCGGTCGTTGCCGTGCCGCCTCGCCCAGACCGCCGCCGCCGACGCGGTCGCCCTCGCGAGCCTCGCCGAGGGCAGCGTCCGGCACCGCCGGCCACTGCTGTGAGCGCTACGCCCGGGTCGCCCAGGCCCAGGTGAACAGCTGGTCCGGGTCGCGCAGGCCGACGCGCACCAGACCGGCGTCGGCCAGCGCGGCGTCGATGACCGGCAGCGGCACCCGGGAGCCGAGGAACTCCGGCTGGTCGCGGCCGTAGCGGTCGCCGCGGCCGAGCCGCTGCACCGCGGCCATCACCGCCCGGCGGGCCCGCCAGCGCCGCGACCCGGGGGTGTTGTTCCACTGGAAGGCGAAGACGCCGCCGGGGGCGAGGACCCGTCCCGCCTCGGCGATGTAGCTGCGGATCACGTCCAGGTCCGGGATGTGCTGGAAGACCGTGAAGGTGACGACCAGATCGGCGGCGCCGTCGTCCAGGCCGGGCAGCGACGCCCCGTCGGTCAGCCGCAGGTCGACCTGGCGGCCTTCCACCACGGCCTTGGCCTGCTGCAGCATCTCGGCGGAGATGTCGTAGCCGATCACGGTGTCGAAGCGCTCGCTCAGCGCCCGGCAGATCCGGCCGAGGCCGCAGCCGATCTCGACGGCGGTGCGCGTCTGCGCCGGCGTCGCCGGGGCGTCGTCGAGCGCCAGGCCGACCACCACCCGGCCGGTCTCGAGGAAGCGCTCCATGTCGGGCGCGTCGTAGTCCAGGCTGGTGTCGACGTAGAAGGCGGCGTTCAGACGCGCCCGCTCCTCCCAGTAGGCACGCATCGACGCGGTGCGGGAAGAGGCCACGGCCGGATCCTAAGGGCGCCCAGGGGCCGTACTGTGCGCGATCGTGCGGATTGCTCTGCTCCACCCGTTCAGCTGGCCCACCGTCCGGCGCGGCGGTGAGCGCTACCTGCACGACCTCGGCCGCTGGCTGTCCGAGCGCGGGCACGACGTCGACATCGTCACCGGCGCCGTCGACGCCGCACCCGCCGAGCACGACCTGGGCGGCCCGCGGCTGGTCCGGCTGCCGCTCTGGGCGCCCGCCCGCCTCGCGCCGTACGGCGTGACGGCGCTGGACACCTTCGGCGCCACCGCGTCGCGCCACCTCGCCCGCGAGCGGTACGACGTCGTGCATGCGCTGGTGCCCTCCGGCGGGCTGGCCGCGGTGGCCGCCCTGCAGCCGTCGGTGTACACGGTGCTCGGGCACCCGTCCCCGGCGAACCCACCGGCCCGGGCCTGGAGCCGGGCGCTGCTGACCCGCGCGGTCAAGGCCGTCCGGGTGCCCGCGGCGCTCAGCCGGTCGGCGGCCGACGGGGTGGAGGGGCTGACCGGCCGCCGGCCGCTGGTGCTGCCGCCGGGGGTGCGGACCGTCGACTTTGCGGCCAAGCCGGCCGCGCCCGCCGGGCCCCCGCGGTTGCTGTTCAACGGCTTCGCCGGCGACCCCCGCAAGCGGCTGGACGTGCTGCTGCGGGCGCTGCCCGCGGTCCTCGAGGTGCTGCCGGACGCCCGGCTCGCGCTGGGTGGGGGCGGCGACGCCGGACCGGCGCTGGACCGGCTGGACGCCGGCGTACGCCGTGCGGTCGTGGCGGTCCTCGACGACCTCGGGCCGGGGGCGCTCGGCGACGTGCCGACCCGCTACCGGCAGGCCACCGTCAGCGTGCTGCCCAGCGTCGAGGAGGCGTTCGGCCTGGTGCTGGTGGAGTCGCTGGCGTGCGGCACGCCGGTCGTGTGCAGCCGGTCGGGCGGGATGCCGGAAATCGTCACCGACGCGGTCGGGTGCACCGCGCCGCCGGACGACCCGGCGCGGCTGGCGGCCGCGATCGTCGGTGCGGTGGCGCTCGCGGCCGACCCCGCGACGCCGGCGCGCTGCGCGGAGCACGCCCGGCAGTGGGACTGGGACCAGGTCGGCCCGCTGCACGAGCTGGCGTACGCCCGGGCCCGCGCATGAACACCCCGGCCCTCAGCGTCGTCGTCCCGACCTACCAGCGGGCCGAGCTGCTGGACCGCTGCCTGAGCGCCCTCGCCGCCTCCGACCTGCCGGGTTTCGAGGTGGTCGCCGTCGACGACGGCTCCACCGACGGCACCGGCGAGGTCCTGCGCCGGCACGCTGACCGGCTGCCGCTGACCGCACTGGTGCAGCCCCACAACGCCGGCCCGGCCGCAGCCCGCAACCGCGGGGTGGCGGCGGCCCGCGCCGACCTGGTGCTGTTCGTCGACGACGACGTGGTCGTCACGCCGTCGCTGCTGAGCGCCCACGTCGCGCTGCACGCGGCGGCCGCCGACCCGCTGCTGTGCGTGCTCGGCCGGGTGGACTGGCACCCCGACCTGCGGGTCACGCCGTTCATGCGCTGGCTCGACGGCTCCGGCCTGCAGTTCGCCTACGACACCTGGCTGCGGGAAGGGCCGGTCGACCCGCCGTACGCCGCGTTCTACACCGCGAACCTGTCGCTGCGCCGCGACCTGCTGCTCGCGGCCGGCGGCTTCGACGAGCGCTTCCCCTCGCCGGCCTACGAGGACATGGAGCTGGCCTTCCGGCTGGCGCAGCGCGGGCTGCGAATGGACTACCGGCCGGCCGCGCTGGCCTGGCACGCCCGGGCGATCGACCTGCCGACGTTCCGCCGGCGCACCGCCATGGTGGCGAGGTCGGCCGCGCTGCTGCGCCGGGCCGCCCCCGGCTTCCCCCTCGACGACAGCGGGCTGGTGGCCCGCGACCGGCGCCGCCGGGAGCGCTGGCTGGCCGCCGCCCGGGCCGCGGTGCTGCGCCGCGAGGAGGACCGCGCCGAGCACTACTGGGCCCAGGTCGGGCACGCCTACGTCACCGCGGCACGCACCGTCCGCTAGGGCCGGCGCAGCACCAGCTCGACGTGCATGCCGTGCCAGGCCAGTACGCCGGTGCTGGCGTACAGCCGCGGCAGCAGCCGGCGCACCACCGCCTGCCCGGGGCGCGACACCGCGATCCGGTCGGTGACCGCGAACCGGCCGGTCAGCGCCTGGCCGTAGTCGAGCCCGCGCACCCGCACCAGCTCGAGGTGCGGCGCCGCGGCCTGCCACAGCCGGCGGCCGGTCATGAACGCCTCGTAGCCGCCGTGGTGGGCGCCCCAGGGGTTCCAGTCGTGCCGGCCGCTACGGCGGTCCGCCAGCCACTTGTGCAGGCCCGCGGTGTTGGCGTAGTTCGGGGTGGTCACGTAGGCGAGGCCGCCGGGGCGCAGGACCCGGGCGATCTCGGCGAACACCGCGGCCGGCTCGTCGACGTGCTCCAGCACCTCGGTGCAGACCGCCGCGCCGATGCTGCCGGTCGCCAGCGGCAGGCGGGCCCCGTCGGCGACCACCACCCGGCCGACCTGCGCCGCCTGACGCGCCGCCGCCAGGGCGATCTCGCAGCCGACGGTGGCGCCGTACGCGGTGAGCACCGGCAGGTTGCCGCCGACGCCGCTGCCGACGTCGAGCAGCGGTCCGGCGGGGCTGAACTCGGCCAGGAAGCGGGTCAGGCCGCGGCGCACCTCGTCCGGCGCGGTTTGCGAGTCGGCGTCGGTGCGGGTGGCATAGTGAGCGGCGACCGGACCTGCTTCGCGGGCTGCGTCGCTCATGGCGTGACAGTAGTGGGCGCTGGGTCGTCTGAGGAGGTGTCGGTGCTGCGTCGCACCCGCCTGCAGGCGCGCTCCGAGACGGCGCCGCCGTCGGTGCTGCAGGCCCCGAAGCTGCAGGCCATCGACTTCGCCGTGGAGCGGGTCCAGGCCCGCAGCGTCGCGGACCTCGGCGGGGTCTGGGCGGTGGAGGGCGGCTACGTCCGCTACGCCCTGGAGCGGCCGGGGGTCGAGCGCGGCGTGCTGGTCGACACCGGCATCACCGACGCGGTCCGCGCGGCGGCGGCTGCGGACCCGCGGCTGCGGCTGGTCGCGGGCGAGTTCGGCGCGACCAGCAGCGTCGCGGCAGTCGGCGAGGTCGACGTGGTGCTGCTGTTCGACGTGCTGCTCCACCAGGTCGCCCCCGACTGGGACGAAGTGCTGCGCCGCTACGCGCAGACGTCCCGCTGCATCGTGGTGGTGGAGCCGACCTGGACCGGCGACGAGGTCGTGCGGCTGTGGGACCTCGGCCAGGACGGCTACCGCGCCGCGACCCCGTCCGACGGCGCGCAGCCGGACTGGTCACGGCTCGACGAGGTGCACCCGCGTTACGGACGCCCGCACCGCGACGTGCACGAGTACTGGCAGTGGGGGCTGCCGGACGCGGCCCGGCGCAAGGTGATGACCGACCTGGGCTGGCGTTGCGTCTACTGGGCCGACCACGGCCCGTGGCGCGATGTGGCGACCGCCCGCACGGTCGCCAGCGTCTACGTCGCGCCCGACGTCGACTGACCCTCGTCCGGGGCGTTGGTCCCCACCACCCGGGCTGGCACGCCGACCGCGATCGCGTAGTCCGGGATGGTCCCCCGTACGACGGCGCCGGCGCCGATCGTGCAGGCCCTGCCGATGTTCGCGCCGCTGAGCACCGTGACCCGGTCGCCGATCCAGCTGCCCGCGCCGATCCGGATGGGCGAGGCGGCCGCCTCCTTGCCGTCGAGGATGCTCCGGCCGGACGTGCTCACCACGTGGTTGCTGTCGTAGACCCCGCTGCCGGTGCCGATCGAGACGCCGTCCTCGATCACCACCGACACGGTGGCGCTGAGGGTCACGAACGGCCGCAACGTGACCCGGTCGCCGATGCACAGCGCCGGCTCGTCGGCCTCCCAGGCCGGCCGCTCCACCGACAGCCAGGCGCCGTGCATCACCAGGCACCAGCTGCCGATGGCGGCGTGCCGGGTGCCGTAGAGCCACAGCGGCCGGTGCACGATCGAGCCGTCGCCGAAGGAGGCGAACTGCCGGCGCCGGCGCCAGCGCAGCAGCCGAGCCTCCGCGGCGACCGCCTTCAGCGGCTCCTCCCGCCACAGCCGCAGCTCCTCGCGCACGTTCACCATGACCCCGGCATCACCACGAGGCGGGCGGTGTAGTCGATGCGCTGCAGCAGCAGCGGGTGCGGCAGCGTCGTCATCCACTCGTCGACCGCGTCCCGGCTGCCACGCCAGTGGCCGTAGTCGTCGACCAGCAGCACGCCGCCGGGCGACAGGCGCGGGGCGAGGTGCTCGAGCTCGTGCCGGGTCGAGGTGTAGTAGTCGGTGTCCAGCCGCAGCAGCGCAAGCTGGTCGGGGGCCTGTGCCGGCACCGTGTCCTCCACCAGGCCCTGCACCAGGTGCAGCCGCTCCTCCGGGTAGCCGGTGGCCAGCAGGACCGCACGCACCTCGGGCAGCGGCAGGTAGTCGTAGGCCGGGTCCAGCACGGACGGGTCGGCGGCGTACTGCGCGTGGTACTCGGCGGCGGTGTTGCCGTGCAGGTCGACGTCCCGGTCGGTCGGGCTCGGCATCGCGGTGAAGGTGTCGTACAGCCACACGTCGCGGTCGGTGACGCCGAGGGAGACCAGGGTGCGCAGCACCGCCAGCGCGCTGCCGCCGCGCCACACGCCGCACTCGGCGAGCGCGCCGGGCACCTCGGCCCGCACCACGTACCGGACCGCGTCCACCAGGGCGGCGATCCGCTCCGGCCCGGTCAGCGTGTACGGCGCCACCGCCCGCACCGTCTCCGCCGTCTCGGCGTCCAGGTCGGCGGGCACGGGAAGCCCCGGATCGGGGGTGCTGCGGACCACTTCGTAGCCCAGCCGGTGCAGGCCACGCCGGGCCAGGCTGCGGGGCCTCATGCGCCGAACCGGGTCAGCCGCAGCTCCGCCACCCGCGGTCCGGCGGCCAGCGTCAGCTGCAGCAGCCGCTCGACCACCGCTCCGTCGGCGTGGCGGTGCGCCAGCACCAGCGTCCAGGTCGTGCCGGCCAGCTGCTGCTCGCCGCGCAGCGGGTCACCCCAGGCGGGCTGCGCCTGGAGGTGGTCCTGCAGCCGCGTGGCACCAGCCGTCCCCAGCAGCCGCCAGTCCTCGTCACCGTCGCGCACCCGCACCACCGCCTCAGGAGTCAATGCCGCCACGACTGCGGCGCCGTCACCGCCGGCGAGCGCCTCGACGACCCGGTCGACGAAGCGCTGCGCGAGCTCGGGTTCCGGGGTGCTGACCCGGCGAGCCATCTCCGGCCGCCGCCGACGTCGTGCCGGGCGGGGCGCCGGTCCGGCCGGGGCAACCGGCTCGCGGGTGTAGCCGGCCTCGACGAGCACCTCGCCGGCGGCCCGGTCGAAGGCCGCCAGGTCCTCGGAGCTCCAGTCGCGTCGCCACTTGCCGGCGGCGACGTCCGGCCGGGTGGGGTCGACGTTGACCGCCCGCCCCGACTCCAGCTCGGACTGCCGGACCGCCGCGTCCAGCGCGGGCAGCTCCAGGAAGTCGAAGACCTCGGTGATGGCAGACGGGTCGTGCAGCAGGTCCTCGTACCGCACCTCGCGGTAGCGGCGCAGCTCCGGAGCAGCGGCCCGGGCGCTGCGGACCGCACTGGCCCACAGGGCCGCGGCCGGCTCCACCTGCGACGGCCCCCAGGACTGCGCGACCTGCGAGCGCACGACGTCCCGCCCGTCGCGCAGCACGTGCAGCACCCAGGCGTCCGGGTAGAGGCTGGCGACCAGGCCCAGGTGCCAGACGTGCGTGGGTGACCGCTCGATGACGCGGGCCGCGTCCGGTCGGGTGCGCGTCACGTAGGCACCCAGCGCCGCGTCGCAGAAGGCCCGCCCGGCACGGGCGAACTCCTGCTGCGGCATGAACCACGTGCCGGTCGCCGGCGACCCGACCAGCCCGCCTTGGGCCTGGTCCCGCAGCACCGACATCGCCGAGGAGAACAGGTGCGTCTCCGACGGCAGCGCCAGCACGTCCGGGTGCGCGGCCACCGCCCGCTGCACCCAGGTGGTGCCGCTGCGCGGGGCGCCGACGACGAGGACCAGCCGGTCCTGGAGCAGGCTCATGCCGGCACATCCGTCCTGCTGAAGGCCGCGCGCAGATCGGCGGCGCCGTGCACATGACCGCGGCCGGAGACGTAGAACGACTGCCGGGCCCCCGTGCCGAGCAGCTGGCTGCGGCCGGGCCCGAGGACCTCGTGCAGCGCGATGTCGCCGTAGTAGGTGCCGGTCGGCAGGTCGAGCGGGAGCCGGACCTCGTAAGTGGCCTCCTCGCCGGCGGCCAGCGGTGCCATCGGGTCGTTGATGCGTGCCTCGCTGTAGACCACCACGCCCTGCCCCGACTCGATGCCCAGCCACAGGAACGGCGCCGCGATGTCCTGCAGCGCGCGCACCCGGAGCCGGAAGGTGGCCTCGTCCCCGGCCCGGGCGTGCCCCGTGACCTCCCCCTGGGCGAGCAGCGCGACGTCGAGCACCTCGAGCTTGCCGGCCGGGTCCGTCGTCTGACCGGCCGCTCGGCTGCCCAGGTCGTGGTAGCGGGCGATGGCGTCGAAGGTCGTTCCGTCCAGGGCGATCCGGCCGCCGTGCAGCACGAGGGCGCGGTCGCAGAAGCCCCGGATCGAGCTCATGTTGTGGCTGACGACCACGATGGTGGTACCGGCCGCACGGATCGCGTTCATCCGCTCGAAGCAGCGGACCTGGAACGCGAAGTCGCCGACGGCGAGCACCTCGTCGACGAGCAGCACGTCGGGGCTGGCCTCGACCGCGACGGCGAAGCCGAGCCGCACGAACATCCCGGAGGAGTAGAACTTCACCGGCGTGTCGATGAACGACTCCAGCTCGGCGAAGGCGACGACGTCGTCGAAACGCCGGTCGATCTCGGCGCGCGTCATGCCCAGGATCGTGCCGTTGACGTAGACGTTCTCGCGGCCGGTCATCTCGGGGTGGAACCCGACGCCGACGGAGATCAGCGGTGCGACGCGTCCGCGGACCAGCACGCTGCCGGTGGTCGGCGCCGTGACGCCGCAGAGCAGCTGCAGCAGGGTGGACTTGCCGGCGCCGTTGCGGCCGATGACGCCCACGCTCTCGCCGGGGTGCACGGTGAGGTCGACGTCGGACAGCGCCGGCAGCCAGCTGCGCTCGGTGCGGGTGAGCAGCTGCCCGAGCCGACCGCCGAGGCGCGCGGTGTCGTCGTACTTGCGGTAGCGCTTGGACACCGCCGACAGCTCGATGCGGGCCGTCACAGCAGGTCCGCCAGGACCCGGTCGCGACGGCAGTGCACGACGAAGCCGACGCCCCCGGCCACCACCGCCCAGACCAGCGAGGCGGCCACCGACCGCCACAGGCCGGGGCCGGCGGCACCCACGGCGTGCCGGAACAGCTCGACCGGGCCGGCGGCGGGGAGCAGCTCGACGACCGGCCGCAGCGCCTCCGGCGCGCGGGTCACGGGGTAGATGACCGGCGTCAGGTAGAACAGCACCGTCATGCCGGCGCTGACCGCGAAGCGCAGGTCACGCAGGTAGACCTGGGCGGCGGAGAACAGCAGCGCCAGACCGAGCGCGACCACCATGACCAGCCCGGCGCCGGGCAGCACCCACAGCGTGGCCAGGCCCAGGCCGGGGCCCAGGACGACGACCAGCCCGAGCAGGACGAGCAGGGTCGCGACCAGCGGGAAAAGGGCAGTCGTGACGGCGACGAGCGGCAGCACCAGTCGCGGGAAGTAGATCCGCTGCGCCAGGTTGGCGCCGTCCACCACGGAGGTGGCGCCCGCGGTGAAGGCGGCGCTGAAATAGGCCCACGGCACCATGCCGGCGAAGACGAAGACCGCGTACGACGTGCCGCGGTCGCCGGTGGCGGCACCGACCCCGCTGACGAGCGACGAGAAGACGGCGGCGAGGACGGCGGCCTGCACGACCGGCAGGGCGATCGCCCACAGCAGCCCGAGCCGCGTGCGCCGGTAGCGCACGAAGAAGTCCTTGCGGGCCAGCACGCCGACGAGGGTGCGCGCCTCCCAGAGCGACCGGAGCAGCACGCGAGGCGGTGTCCCGGGGCCGGTGAGCAAGAACTGGGTCCCGGCGTCGCGCACTGAGGCACCCGTCTTGTCCGGAACCATGCGCCCCTTCATTCCGATCGGGCTGGCGGGCGTCGCAGCGCTGCGCCGCCGAGCGCCAAGACTAGCCCTGGGCACCGCTTCCGGAGGGGGATGCGGAGAAGGGCCCGGGCCAGATCCCGGGCGGTGGCTGGCTGTCGCCGCCGGCGGTCCGCCGAGCCACCATCAGCACGTGACAGCCGAGCCGGTTCAGCAGCGGCAGCGCCTGGCAGGCCGCCTCCACGACCTCGACGACCCGGCGCCCCGCCCGGCCGCGTCGGTCCAGCCACTGCGCGCTGGCGCTCTGCGGCGGCGGGAACTCGAAGGTCGAGGCGTGCACCGTGTCGAGCCCGGCGGCCGCGAACATGCGGGCCGTCTCGGCCTGCTTGTGCCAGGTGTGCGGCATCCAGACGTCCGGGGCGTCCGGCGGCAGGATCGAGCGCTCGATCGGCCACGGCCACACCCACGGGCGGTGCGAGATGAGCCGGTCGTGCCGGAAGCCGAGCGCCTTCTCGAGGAACGCGAGCGGGTCGCTGAGCGGCGAGCGCAGCGGCATCTCCGAGGCGTTGTTGGTGGTCATGACCAGCACGCCGCCGGGCCGCAGGACGCGTGCCACCTCCCACACCGCCAGTTCGGGCCGCATGAGGTGCTCGATCACCTCGCTCCAGACGACCACGTCGAACGACCGGTCGGCGAAGGGCAGGTGCTCGGCGTCGCCGCGCACGAACGCTGCCGCCAGCGGGCCGGGAGCCGCCGCCGCGTGCTTCGCCGCCGCGAACGCGATGTGGTGGCCGCCGTAGTCCAGCCCGACGTAGCGGACCGGCAGGTCCGCCAGGCCGTCGGCGACCAGCGCCGCGCCGCAGCCCAGGTCCAGCACGTCGGCCGGTCCGGGGGTGTGCCGGCGGACCATCTCGGTCACCAGCCGGTAGCGCATCTGGTGGCGGTGGCCGTGGTACTCGCCCCAGAGGTCCAGCTCCTCCTCCAGGGTCGGGA
>JAOPVD010000238.1 GCA_025966295.1 Frankiales bacterium
GCCCGACGGGCCGCTGGTGCCGTGGGTGTCGCCGCACCCGCGGGCCGTGCTGCTCACCGGCCAGCTCGCCGTACCCCGGTCGGTGCGGCAGCTGATCCGCCGGCGCGGCTGGCAGACCACCGTCGACGCGGCGTTCGAGGAGGTCCTCGACCGGTGCGCCGACCGCGCCGAGGGCACCTGGATCACGGCGGCGATGAAGCAGGCCTACCGGGGCCTGCACGCGGAGGGCGGCGCGCACTCCCTCGAGGTCTGGGACGGTGACCGGCTGGTCGGTGGGCTGTACGGCGTGCTCAGCGGCCGGGTGTTCTCCGGCGAGTCGATGTTCTTCCTGGAGAGCGGCGCCTCGAAGGTGGCCGTGGTCGACCTGTGCCACCGGCTGGTCGAGGCGGACGTGCCGGTCCTGGACACCCAGCAGGCCTCGGAGCACCTGCAGGCCATGGGCCAGGTGCTCGTGCACCGCCAGGAGTACGTCGACGCGGTGCGGGCCCTGCGGGACCAGCCGACGGTCCTGCCGACCGAGCGGCGGCTACTGGCCTGAGCGCCAGAGCAGCACCAGGCCGCGGTCGTCGGAGCTGCCCGCCGACACCCGGTTGACGAGCACCTCACCGCCGCCGGCGAAGCCGCGGGTGACGAGCCGCTCGGCCTCGCCGAGGAGCTTGTCGATGCCGACCGACAGGTCACGCCCGGGCACCTCCACCAGCCCGTCGGTGTACAGCAGCAGCGCGTCGCCGGGGCGCAGCGTGCCGGTCGCCATCTCGTAGCAGACGTCCGGCAGCAGCCCGAGCGCCGGGCCGTGCAGCTCCACCAGCCCCCAGCGGCCGCTGCCGGCGTCGAAGTGCGCCACCGGCGGGTGGCCGGCGGAGCCGATGGCGTAGTCGCCCGAGGACATGTCCAGGGTCAGGTGCACCGCGGTGGCGAAGCCCTCGTCCCAGTCCTGCCGGATCAGGTAGGCGTTGGCGGCCTGGAGGTACTCGCTGGGCTCCTTGGCGCCCAGCAGGCCACCGAGGGCGCCGGAGAGCAGCAGGGAGCGGGTGCCGGCGTCGACGCCCTTGCCGGACACGTCGACGAGCGAGACCTCGAGCCGGCTCTCGCCGGTGAGCGCCGAGACCACGAAGTCGCCGGCGAACGGTCCGCCGCCGGCCGGCTTGACGACCGACTCGGCGCGCCACGGCAGCGGCAAGGGGGGCAGGTCGCCCTGGAGCTCCAGGCGACGCCGCAGCTCGACGAGCACCGAGTCGCCGCGCAGGCCGCCCAGCCCCGTCTCCTCACGGGAGCGGGCGAACTCGTAGGCCACCAGGCCGGTCACGAGCACCACGGCCATCGACCCCGGCCGGGTCGCGCGCCAGCCCAGGTCGATGATGTAGGCGCCCAGGCAGCCGGCGACGAAAACCGCGAGCTGGCGCTGCGCGCGGCGGGCGAGCAGCAGCCCGCCGAACAGCAGCGGCAGCGCCAGGAACACCGGTGGGAAGACCGAGATCGACCACAGCACGCCGGCCGCCGTCGCGATCCCGGTGAGCAGCAGCAGCACCCCGAGCGCGACGCGCTCGGGCGGCGGGTCCCGGCGCAGCCGGGTCACCAGCCGGGCCGGAGCACCGAGCAGCAGCCGCACGGCCCTGGCTGGCTCGCGCGCGCGCAGGTCGGCGGGGAGGGTCATCGAGCGGCAGCGTACCGGGGCAACTCCGGTGCGGACCCCGGGCCGGCGTGGGCAAAGTGCCCGCCGGAGGTCGTCTAGGCCTGGTCCTGCGGGCACCAGAACAGGTTGCGGGCCGCCATCGGCTGGGTGCGCACCTCGGTCCCGCAGCGCCGGCACGCCAGCCCGGCCCGGCGGTAGACGTAGTGCGCGTCCTCCCGGGCCACCGGCCCCGACCGGCGGTCGCGGTCAGCGGGCACGGTCGTGACGATCCGTCCGGCGCGCACCCCGGCCCGCATCAGGGTGCGGGTGTCCTGCCAGAGCGCCTCCCAGGCGGGACGCCGTACCTGCGTCCCGGGGGTGAAGGGCGACAGCCCGGCCCGGAACAGCACCTCGGCGCGGTAGACGTTGCCGACGCCGGCGAGCACGGTCTGGTCCATGAGCAGCTGCCCGACCGGGGCCCGGCTGCGGCTGAGCCGGTCCCAGGCCCGGTCCGGGTCGGCGTCCTTGCGCAGCGGGTCGGGGCCGAGCCGGGTGAGCAGCCGGTCCCGGTCCGGCGGCGCGTGCACCTCGCACGCGATCGGGCCGCGCAGGTCGAACCAGTGCCCGCCGCCGGTCATCCGCAGCCGCAGCGCGCCCTGCGGCTCCGGCGGCTGCCCCGTGCCGGTCGTGAACTTCCCGTACAGCCCGAGGTGCACGTGCAGCAGCGCGTCGCCCTCGAAGACGTAGAACAGGTGCTTGCCGTAGGGCTCGACGCGCTCCAGGACCCGGCCGGTGAGCAGCGCGGCGCCGCTGGCGAACCGGCCCTGCGGGCTGGCCAGCGCGACCGGCTGGCCCTGCAGCACCGCGGCGTGCTCGCGGGCCAGCCGGTGGATCGTGTGCCCCTCCGGCACGGTGCCTCCCGCTCAGGCCTGCGGGATCTGGCCGGTCTGCTCGTAGTCCGACAGCATCGCGATCCGGCGGATGTGCCGCTCGTCGTCGCTGAACGGCGTCGTCAGGAAGGTCTCGACGAAGCCGATCGCGTCCGCCTCCGGGTGCATCCGGCCGCCGACGCTGACCAGGTTGGCGTTGTTGTGCTGCCGGGCGAGCTGGGCGGTCTCGGTGCTCCACGCCAGCGCGCAGCGGGCGCCCTTCACCTTGTTGGCGGCGATCTGCTCGCCGTTGCCCGAGCCGCCGATGACGACCCCCAGGCTGCCGGGGTCGGCCACCACCCCCTCCGCCGCCGCCAGGCAGAACGGCGGGTAGTCGTCGGTGGCGACATACTCTGCCGGGCCGTGGTCGACGGGCTCGTGGCCGAGCTCGACGAGGCGCTGCTTCAGCGCCTCCTTGAGCTCGAAGCCGGCGTGGTCAGAACCGAGGTGGACGCGCATGGTCACGCATGATGCCGTCCTCGGGGTGGACGGCTGTCCGGGGGGTTGGGTCGGCGCCCTCGTCGGCGGCTCGGACGTCACCTGGTACGACGGCCCGCTGGCCACCCTGCTCGCGCTGCCCGCCTCCGTCGTGGCGGTCGACATCCCGCTCGGACTGCCGGCCGGCGGGGCCCGCCGGGCCTGCGACCTGCTCGCCGCGCAGCGCCTCGGGGCGCAGCGGGCGTCGGTCTTCCCGGCCCCGCCGCGGGCGGTGCTGGACGCCACCGGCCACGCGGACGCGTCGCTGCGGTCGCGGGCGGCCGGCTCGGTCGGCGTCTCGATCCAGACCTGGAACATCGTCCCCAAGATCCGCGAGGCCGCGCTGCTCCGCGACGACCGGCTGCTGGAGGTGCACCCGGAGCTGTCGTTCCGGGC
>JAOPVD010000258.1 GCA_025966295.1 Frankiales bacterium
CCGCGGCCACCTTGCGCAGCGCGTCCTGCTCGGCCTGCGCCCCCCGGATCCGCGCCAGCTCGCCCTCACGGCGGGCGCGGAGCAGCGCGTCGCTGAGGGTCTGGTCGTAGAGGGGGGTCTCGCTCACGAGGACAGCCAAGCAGGTCCCAGGGGCGCCAGCCCTGTGACCCTCACCACGGCCTCGCCCTGCTCGTCGGACGCCTCGACGTCGATCTCGCCGTGCAGCGCCCAGTCGTGGTCGCCGTCCGGGTCGCTCAGCACCTGGGTGACCGTCGTGCCCTCTAGGCGGAACAGCTGCGGGCCGCGGGCGTCCGGCCCGGTCCCCACCTCGGTGTGCTGGGCGTAGTAGGCGTCCAGCGCCGCGTCCCAGTCGACGTCGGGGTCGAGCTCCCGCAGCAGGTCGGTGCGCTCCAGGGCGACCGCCTGCACCCGGCGCCACATGGCGTTGCGGACCAGCACCCGGAACGCCCGGGTGCTGCCGGTGACGACCGGCACCGGCTCGGCGGCCAGGTCGCCGCCGGCAGCCAGCTCGGCCCACTCGTCCAGCAGGCTGCTGTCGACCTGCCGCACCAGCTCGCCCAGCCACAGGATGAGGTCCTCGAGCTCCTCGGTGCGCCGCGACTCCGGCACGCTGCGCCGCAGCGCCTTGTAGGCGTCGGCGAGGGCCCGCAGCACCAGGCCCTCGGACCGGCCCAGGCCGTAGAAGCTGACGTACTCGTTGTAGGTCATGGCCCGCTCGTACAGGTCGCGGGCGACCGCCTTGGGGCGCAGCTCGTGGTCGAGGATCCACGGGTTGGTCTGCTGGTAGATCTCGTACGCGGCCGTGAGCAGCTCCGCCAGCGGCCGGGGGTAGCTGACGTCCTCCAGCAGCTCCATCCGCTCGTCGTACTCGATGCCGTCGGCCTTCATCTGCTGCACCGCCTCGCCGCGGGCCTTCTTACGCTGGGCGCTCAGCACCTGCCGCGGGTCGTCGAGGGTGGCCTCCACGACCGACAGCACGTCCAGCGCGTACGCCGGGTCCTCCGGGTCGAGCAGCTCGAACGCGGCCAGGGCGAACAGCGCCAGCGGCTGGTCGAGTGCGAACTCCGGCTGCAGCCCGACGGTGAGCTCCACGCCTCCGTCGACCCGCTTCAGCACACCGCCGGCCTCCAGCGCCCGGAACAGGCGGATCGCCTGGCGCACAAGGGCTCGCTGCTTGTGCCGCGACTCGTGGTTGTCCAGGAGCAGCGCCTTCATGTGGCCGAAGAAGTCCCCGCCCCGGGCCGCGACGTTCAGGAGCATGGCGGCGCTGACCAACAGGTGGCTGGTCATCGTCTCGGGGGTCGCGTTCACCAGCCGGTTGAAGGTCTTCTCGTCCCAGGAGACGAACCCCTCGGGCGGCGACTTGCGCTTGTAGGACCGGCGTCGCTTCTGGTCGTCGCCGAACTTCGCGAGGGCGCGCTCGTTCTCGATGACGTGCTCCGGCGCCTGCACCACGACCAAGCCGGCCACGTCGAAGCCGGCCCGCCCGGCGCGGCCGGCGATCTGGTGGAACTCACGCGCCCGCAGGTGCCGCACCCGGGTGCCGTCGTACTTGGAAAGGGAGGTGAACAGCACGGTGCGGATCGGCACGTTGATGCCGACCCCCAGGGTGTCGGTGCCGCAGACGACCTTCAGCAGGCCGGCCTGCGCGAGCTGCTCCACCAGCCGGCGGTACTTGGGAAGCATCCCGGCGTGGTGCACCCCGATGCCGTGCCGCACCAGCCGGCTCAGGGTCTGGCCGAAGCGGGTGGTGAACCGGAACCCGCCGATGAGCGCGGCGATCCGGTCCTTCTCCTCGCGGGTGCAGACGTTGACGCTCATCAGCGCCTGCGCCCGCTCGACGGCGGACTCCTGCGTGGAGTGCACGACGTACACCGGGGCCTGATGGGTCTCGAGGAGCTCCGCCAGCTTCTCGTGCAACGGCTCGAGCGACCAGTCGAACGACAGCGGCACCGGGCGCTCGGCATGCGCCACCTCCGCCGTCTCGCGGCCGGTGCGGCGGCTGAGGTCGGCGCGCAGCTCGCCGGTGTCGCCGAGGGTGGCGGACATCAGCAGGAACTGGGTGCTGGTCATCTCGAGCAGCGGCACCTGCCAGGCCCAGCCGCGCTCCGGGTCGGCGTAGTAGTGGAACTCGTCCATGACGACCAGCCCGATGCCGGTGTCCGGGCCGGCACGCAGGGCGCGGTTGGCGAGCACCTCGGCGGTGCAGCAGATGATCGGGGCGCCGATGTTGACGCTGGCGTCGCCGGTGGCCATCCCGACGTTCTCGGCGCCGAACACGTCGCAGAGGGCGAAGAACTTCTCGCTGACGAGCGCCTTGATGGGTGCGGTGTAGACCGACTGGGTGCCCGCGCTCATCGCGGCCAGGTGCGCCCCGACCGCAACCAGGGACTTCCCGCTGCCGGTGGGCGTCGCGAGGACGACGTGGTTGCCGGCGAGCAGCTCCAGCAGCGCCTCCTCCTGGGCCGGGTACAGCGCGACCGGCGACCAGGAGGTGAAGGCGTCGAGGACGGCGTCGGGGCCGCCCGCGACCGGCTGCAAGGTCAGC
>JAOPVD010000040.1 GCA_025966295.1 Frankiales bacterium
CGTGACGACGACCGGCTCCCCCGACTCGGCCAGGGCGCGGACGGCCGGGTGGCCGGGCACCACGGTCTGGGCGCTGACCTGCACGCCGGCCCGCTCGCGCAGCCGCTGGTTGTCGCGGACCTCGTCGCTGAGCAGCAGCGACAGCACGGTGCCGCGGGCGCCGGCGCGGGCGGTGCGCCCGGAGCGGTGCAGGTAGTCCTTGTGGTCGGCCGGCGGGTCGTAGTGCACGACCAGGTCGACGTCGTCGACGTGGATGCCGCGGGCGGCGACGTCGGTGGCGACCAGCACCCGGGAGTGGCCGCCGGCAAAGCCCTCGAGCGCCCGCTTGCGGGCGTTCTGGGTCAGGTTGCCGTGGATGGCCATCGCGTTGACGCCCGAGACGCTGAGCTGGGTCGCGAGCCGGTCGGCGCCGTGCTTGGTGCGGACGAAGAACAGCGTCCGGGCTGGCCGGTTCGCGATCTCGGCGGCGATCGTGACCTTGCTGTCGCGCTGCACCGCAAACACCAGGTGGTCCATGGTGTCGACCGGGCTGGCGGCCGGCGCGACCGCGTGCATCGCCGGGTTCTTCAGGTAGCCGCGGGCGAGCTTGTCGACACCGCGGTCCAGGGTGGCCGAGAACAGCATCCGCTGGCCGGTCGCCGGGGTGAGGTCCAGCAGCGCGGTGACGGCCGGCATGAAGCCGAGGTCGGCCATGTGGTCGGCCTCGTCCAGGACCGTCATCTGCACCGACGACAGGTCGCACTCGCGCTGGTCGATGAGGTCCTGCAGGCGGCCGGGGGTGGCCACCACGATGTCGGCGCCGCGGCGCAGCTGGTCGATCTGGCGACCCATCGAGGCGCCGCCGTAGATGGTCATGACCTTCAGGTCGAGGGCCTGGCCGAGCGGGGCGAGGGCGTCGGAGACCTGCTGGGCCAGCTCACGGGTCGGCACCAGCACCAGCCCGCGCGGGGCCCGCGGGGTGCGGGTGCCGCCGGCGAGGCGGGCCAGCAGCGGCAGCCCGAAGGCGAGGGTCTTGCCGGAGCCGGTCTGGCCGCGGCCGAGCACGTCGCGGCCGGCGATGGCGTCCGGCAGCGCCCGGGCCTGGATGGCGAACGGGGCGTGCACGTCCCGGCGGGCCAGCGCGGCGATGAGCTTCTCCGGCAGGCCGAGGGCGGCGAAGGTGGGGACCGGGGCCTCGGCCGCGGCGACGGAGAGCTCGGCGGCGGCGTCCAGGCCGATCTCGAGCTCGCTCTTCACGGGGGCGGCGGGACGGGAGGAGGAGGTGCGGGGCCGACCGCCACCGCCGCTGCGGGGGCGACGGACAGGCGGGCGCGCGGAAGTACCAGGCACAGGTGATCCTTAGAGCTCGAAACGTGTCATGCGGGGCCGCGGCAGTGGGAAGCGGCAGGCCCGGAAGGCTCCCTGAGGAGCTGGACGGCACGACACACGAGCGACCATGCGGGCGAGGGCGCCCGACTGGTGGTGCCACCAGCCTACCGGTGCACCGCGCTCACGGCCGGTGTCGCGCCTGTGCCGTGTGTCACCGGGGCGCTCGGCCTCAGTCGACGAGGTCGCGGACCACGGCGTCGGCCAGCAGCCGGCCACGCAGGGTGAGGACCGCGCGACCAGTCGCGTACGCCGGGGCCTCGAGCAGACCGGCGTCGCGGTGCCCGGCGGCGGCCCGCAGCCCCTCGGGGTTCAGCACGTCGAGCGGCAGCCCCTCGCGGAGCCGGAGCTCGAGCAGGACCCGCTCGACCCGGCGGTCCTCGGCGGTGAGCCGCTCGCGGGCCTGCGCCGGGCTGCCCTCGGCCAGCCGCTGCGCGTACGCGCTCGGGTGCTTGGCGTTCCACCAGCGCACCCCGCCGACGTGGCTGTGCGCACCCGGGCCGGCGCCCCACCAGTTGCCGCCCTGCCAGTACGCCATGTTGTGCCGGCACGGCTCGCCCCAGTTGGACACCTCGTACCAGCCGAGCGTCGCGAGCGCCTGCTCGGCCATCAGGTAGCGGTCGGCCAGCACGTCGTCGTCCGGCATCGGCACCTCGCCGCGAGCGACCTGCCGGCCGAGCTTGGTGCCCTCCTCGACGATGAGGGCGTACGCGCTGACGTGCGTCGGGGCGGCCGCGAGCGCAGCGTCCAGCGAGACCTGCCAGTCGGCGTCGCTCTCCCCCGGCGCGCCGTAGATCAGGTCGAGGCTGACCTGCTCGAAGCCGGCCGCCCGGGCCTCGGCCACCGCCTGCTCCGGCCGGCCGGGGGTGTGGGTGCGGTCCAGCGCCGCCAGCACGTGCGGGACCGCCGACTGCATCCCGAAGCTCACCCGCGTGAAGCCGGCCTCTCGCAGCCCGGCGAGCGAGCGGGCGTCGACCGAGTCGGGGTTGGCCTCGGTCGTCACCTCGGCGCCGGGCGCGAGGCCGAGCTCGTCGTCGATGGCGCGCAGCACCGCCGCCAGGTCGCGGCTCGGCAGCAGCGTCGGGGTGCCACCGCCGACGAAGACGGTCTGCACCGGCGGCACGTCGCCGAGGACCTGTCGCGCCAGCCGGATCTCGCGCACCACCGTCTCGGCGTACGAGTCTTGCAGGCCACCCAGGTCGGTGTAGGTGTTGAAGTCGCAGTAGCCGCAGCGGGTCAGGCAGAACGGCACGTGGACGTAGACGCCGAAGGAGTTGTCCGCCAGGTCCGAGAGCGCGGACAGCGGCAACGACCCGTCGCGCGGGGCGGCTTCACCGTCGGGCAGAGCACTGGGCACTCCTCCACGCTAGTCGTGCCTACCGTGGCCGGGTGCAGCTCGCACAGGTCAACGTCGCGCAGCTCCGGGCACCGCTGGACGCCCCCGAGCTGCAGTCCTTCGTGGCGGTCTTCGACCCGGTCGGCCGGCTCGCCGACGCGAGCCCGGGCTTCGTGTGGCGGATGGTCGGCAGCCACGGGCTGCCGGTGGTGCAGGACGGCCGGTTCGTGACCGTCTCGGTCTGGCAGGACTACGCCTCCCTGCACGCCTTCGTCTACCGCTCGGCGCACGGCGGGCTGCTGGCCCGCCGGGCCAGCTGGTTCCTGCCGCCGGACGGCCCGACCACGGCGCTGTGGTGGGTGGTCGACGGCGGCCGGCCGTCGGCGGAGAAGGCGCGCGCCCGGCTGGATCACCTGCGCGCCCACGGCCCGAGCCCGCAGGCCTTCGACCAGCGGCGCCGCTTCGACTCCGCCGGTCACCCGGTACGGCGCTAGCGCACGTCCTCGGTCAGCGGCCGGGGCAGGTACACGGCACCGGCACCGCGCCCGGCCGCGACGTCGTGCGGGTTGGAGATGGCGCAGCGCTTCAACGACAGGCAGCCGCAACCTATGCAGGTGTCCAGCCCGTCGCGCAACGCCTCGAGCGCGGCGATCTGGTCGTCGAGGCGGGACCGCCAGGACCGGCTCAGCGACGCCCAGTCGGCCTTCGTCGGCGTGCGGCCGCCGGGCAGCCGCGCCAGCGCGGCACGGACCTCTTCGAGCGACAGGCCGATGTTGCGGGCGGCCCGGATGAACGCCAGCCGGCGCAGGACGCTGCGCTCGTAGCGGCGCTGGCCGCCGGCCGTCCGGGTCGCGGCCAGCAGGCCCTCGCGCTCGTAGAACCGCAGCGCCGACGCGGCAAAGCCGCTGCGGTGCGCGACCTCGCCGACGGAGAGCAGGTCATCGGGTCCCATGAAGCTCCTTGACATGAAGTTGACTTCAACTATGACGATGGCGGCACGTCAACGTCAAGGAGCCGAACGACATGCCCGTTGCACTCATCACCGGAGCCTCCCGAGGCCTCGGACTCGCCCTCGCCCACGCGCTGTCCGGTGCGGGCTGGACCCTCGTGCTGGACGCCCGCAGCGGTGCCGCCCTGCGCACGCACGCCCCGGCAGGAGCGCACGTCGTACCTGGTGACGTCAGCGACCCGGCGCACCGGGAGCAGCTGCGGGAGGCGGTCGCCGCGCACGGCCGGCTCGACCTGCTGGTCAACAACGCCAGCGACCTCGGCCCCTCTCCCCTGCCGCGGCTGCGCGACTACCCGGTGGCCGACCTGCGACGGGTCTTCGAGGTCGACGTGCTCGCGCCGCTCGCGCTGACGCAGCTGCTGCTGCCGCTGCTGCAGGACGGCACCGTCGTCAACGTCAGCTCGGACGCCGCCCGGGAGGCCTACGAGGGCTGGGGCGGCTACGGCGCCGCCAAGGCTGCGCTCGACCACCTGTCGGCCGTGCTGGCGGTGGAGCAGCCGGAGCTGACCGTGCACGCCTTCGACCCAGGTGACATGCGCACCCAGATGCACCAGGACGCGTTCCCGGGCGAAGACATCTCCGACCGGCCGCTGCCCGAGACGGTGGTGCCGGCGCTGCTGCGGCTGCTCGAGCTGCCCAGCGGCCGCTACCGCGCCGCCGACCTGCTGCCGGCGGTGGCCCGGTGAGCCTGGCCACCACCCACAACGCCAGCGCGCCCCCCGAGGCGCGCGGCCTGGACCGGGACGAGGTCCGACTGCTCGTCGCCGGCCGGTCCCTGACCGACACCGAGTTCCACGCGCTGCCGGCCTTCCTCGAGCCCGGCGACCTGGTGGTCGTCAACCGCAGCGCCACCCTGGCCGCGGCGGTGGACGGCCGCCGCCAGGACGGCAGCGAGGTGGTGGTGCACTTCGCGACCGCCCGGGACGACGGCAGCTGGGTGGTCGAGGTGCGACCGCCGGGGCGGTCGTCCGGCCCGGTCCCGGACGTGCGGGTCGGCGAGCGGATCGCGCTGCCGAGCGGCGCCTGGCTGGCGGTCCTCGAGACGCTGCCGGACCAGGTCCGGCTGCACCGCGTCCAGGTGGCGCTCGAGGGACCGCTGACGGCGCTGCTGGAGCGGTACGGCCGGCCGATCGCCTACGGCTACGTGCCGGAGCGCTGGCCGCTGACGGCGTACCAGACCGTGTTCGCCACCGAGCCGGGCAGCGCGGAGATGCCGAGCGCCGGGCGGCCGTTCACGCCCCGCACGGTGGTCGACCTGGCCCGCCGCGGCGTGCTGCTGGCCCCGATCACCCTGCACACCGGGGTGTCTTCGCCGGAGCCCGGCGAACCGCCGAACCCGGAGCGCTACGACGTGCCGGCGACCACCGCGGCGCTGGTCAACGACGTGCGCGACCGCGGCGGCCGGGTGGTGGCGGTCGGCACCACGGTGACCCGGGCGCTGGAGACGGTGGCCGCGGAGGACGGGACGGTGGCGGCCGGCCGCGGCTGGACCGACCTGGTGCTGGGCGTGGACCGGCCGGCCAGGGTGGTCACCGGGCTGCTGACGGGCTGGCACGAGCCGGGCGGGAGCCACGTGCACCTGCTGGAGGCCGTCGCCGGCCAGGACCTGGTGGCGCGCGCCTACGCCGCGGCCGTCGCCCGCGGCTACCTCTGGCACGAGTTCGGCGACAGCTGCCTGCTCCTCCCCTAACCCCCGCCGATCATGGAACTTGTGCTCACCTGGTGAGCGTGCGAGGTGGGCACTCCTTCCATGATCGGCGGGTCAGGCGAACTCGCTCACGACCGCCTTCACCACCGCCTGCAGCGAGCCGGTCTCGGCGGCGACGCGGCGCTGGCGGTCGGAGGAGGTGCCGCGGGCCAGCAGCGCGTCGACCAGCGCCGACACCTCGTCCCAGTCGCCGAGCTCCTCGAGGTCCTCGCGGAGGCGCTCCACGAACGACCGCACCATCGCGGCGGCCGGCAGCAGCTCGCCGGTCGCCGGCTCGAGCAGGAAGCCGTCCAGGCCGTAGCGGGCGGCCCGCCACCGGGCCGCCCGCACCATCTCGGGGCGCACCTCCAGCACCGGTCCGCCGCGGGCCGCCACCCGCACCAGCGAGCGGACCAGCGCGGCGTGCAGCACGGCATCGTCGAGCAGCGGCATCGTGTCGGCCACCCGCACCTCGACGGTCGGGAACTTCTCCGACGGCCGCGCGTCCCAGTACAGCCGCGACGAGCTCTCGGCCACGCCGGCCCCGACCAGGGCGTCGACCAGGTCGTCGTACGCCGCCTTGGTGCCCAGGACCGGCAGGGTGCCGGTGATGGGCCAGCGGCTGAACCACTGCGTCCGGTAGCTCGCGTAGCCGGTGTCCTCGCCCTCCCAGAAGGGCGACGACGCCGACATCGCCAGCAGCAGCGGCAGGTCGGGACCGATCCGGTCCAGCACCGGGATGGTGAGCTCCTCCGGCACCCCGACGTGCACGTGCTGGCCGGTGATGAGCTGCTGGCGCGCCAGCAGCCCCCAGCGCCGGACCAGGAGGTCGTAGGTCTCGCCCTCGGTCATGCGCTGGTCGCGCCAGTGCGCGAACGGGTGGGTGCCGGCGGCCAGGACGTGGCAGCCGTGCTCGGCCGCCGCGCGCACCGCCGCGGCCCGCAGCCGACCGAGCTCGGTGCGCAGCTCGGCGAGCGACCGGCACACCGGCGTCAGCACCTCCAGCTGCGAGGTGGAGATCTCGGGGGTCGCGTGCTCACCGAGCAGGCGCTGCGCGCTCACCGCGACGTCCGGGGCGTCGGCCAGGCCGCCGTCCGCCGTCACGAGGGCGTACTCCTCCTCGACACCAAGGGTCTCGCCGACGTCGGTCACCTCAATAGTCTGCCCGGCATGGAACTCGTACTCGTCCGCCACGCCCTACCGGTCCGCATCGACGCGACGGAGGACGGCAGCCCGGCCGACCCGGGGCTCGCCGAGCGCGGGCACCAGCAGGCGCTGCGCGTCCTGGACGCGCTGGCCGGCGACGCGGTCACACACCTCTACAGCAGCCCCGCCCGGCGGGCCCTGGAGACGGCCGCGCCGCTCGTCGACAAGCTCGGGCTGCCGCTGCAGGTGGCGCCCGGCCTGGCCGAGTTCGACCTGGCCCACAGCTCCTACGTGCCGGTCGAGGAGCTGCGCGCCGCCGGCGACCCGCGCTGGGAGCTGCTCGTGAAGGGCGAGCTGTTCCACGCCGACGTCGACCCGATCGTCTTCCGCGACGGCGTGGTCGCCGCGGTCGAGGCGATCGCCGAGCGGCATCCCGGTGGCCGGGCCGTGCTGTTCACGCACTCCGGCGTCATCAACGCCTACACCGCGCACCTCACCGGCCAGGAGCGGCTGCTGTGGTTCGCCCCGGCGTACGCCTCGGTGAGCCGGATCGGCGCCGCCCGCGACGGGCGCCGCGGCGTGGTCAGCCTCAACGAGACCGGCCACGTCCGCGACCTGCTCACCCGCTGAGGACGGCTAGCGGCGGTAGCGCCAGACGTAGACGTCGGCGATCGACATCCGCACCTCGCGGGTGTTGGCCGCGCCGACCTTCGTGGTGGCGGCGGTCTGGAGCGCCAGGCGCATCGGCTGGTGCGGCACCGCCGCGCCGGTCATCTGGGCCCAGGCGCGGCCGTCGACGGTGAACAGCAGCCGGGTCGGGGTCCACTCCACGCCGTAGGTGTGCCACTTGGTCATGTCGACCTTGAGGAACCGGTGCGTCTGGGAGTTCTTCGCGCCCCAGTGCGAGGTGGCCATCGTGCTGCCGGCACCGCTGCCCTCGCTGAAGTCGACCTCCGGCGGCCAGCCGGAGGTCGGCCAGAGCAGCATGACGTGCTCGACGCCGGGGCTGCGGTCGAAGCGGGCGCGCACCACGTACTTGCCGTAGGTCTGCGGCAGCGAGGTCAGCATCATGCCGCCGGTGACGAACCGACCGCCCTCCCGGTAGCCGCGCAGGTGCGCGGCGCCGCCGCTGGCCACGACGTGACGAGGCGACCACAGACCGTGCGGGTTGCCACCGGGCTGACCGGAGTAGCGGCCCCAGCGAGCGGTGTTGAGGGAGCTGAACGTGTCGTGCAAAGCCAGGGTGAAGCGCGGATTTCCTGCGGCGTGAGCAGGAGCGGACGGCAAAAGCGCGGTGAACAGGCCGGCGAACACGGCAGCGACAAGCACGCGCCGCCCGCGTGAGGGGGTCCGGGACAAAGTCGGGGCACCGATCAAGAGGAGGCAGGACAGCTGGGCTCCCCAGGCAGATTAGCCCAAATGGGCTAATAGGGGACGTCCCCTAAGTGTCTCGTCAGGAACGCGGGTTCACTTGAGCAGCTCCGGCACGTGCTCTTGCTCACCCCGCACGTGCTGCCCGAGGAAGGCCAGCACCGTCTCGTACCAGAGCGCCGCGTGGCCGGGGGTGAGCACCCAGTGGTTCTCGTCGGGGAAGTACAGGAAGCGATGCGGCATTGTTGCCGGGTCCGCGGCCCGCGAGCACAGGTCCCACCACAGCGCCAGCGCCTCCCCAATCGGCACGCGGTAGTCCTTGTCGCCGTGCACCACCAGCATCGGTGTGACGATGCGGTCAGCGAAAAGAGCAGGGTTGTTCTTCTGGACCATCTCGGGCGTCATCTCGCGCCCCCAGTACCAGGCGGCATCGGTGGTGGCGCCGAACCGGTCGAGGTCCCACAGCGAGGCGTGCGTGACGACCGCCCGGAACCGGTCGGTGTGTCCGGCGACCCAGTTGGCCATGTAGCCGCCGAAGCTGCCGCCCATCGCCGCGGTGCGGGTCCGGTCCAGGTCGGGCCGCTCCAGGGCGGCGTCGAGGATCTGCAGGAGGTCGTCGTACGTCGCCCCGCCCCAGTCGCCCCAACCGCGGGCGATGTGGGCCAGCCCGTAGCCGGTGGACAGCGCCGGGTCGGGCAGCAGCACGGCGTAGCCGCGGGCGGCCAGCAGCCACGGGCACCAGCGCCAGGACCAGGCGTTCCACGAGCTCAGCGGGCCGCCGTGGATCCACAGCACGGTGGGGTGGGGCCCGTCCCCCTCGGGCAGCACCATCCAGGCGCGCAGCGGTCGGCCGTCCGGCGCCGTGGTGGTGACCTCGGTGAGGGTGCCCGGGAGCGTCGGCCGCGGCACCGGCCCGCGCAGGTAGGTCGGCGGTCCGGGGCGCCGCGCGTCCAGGCGGACCGGGGTCGCCGGACCGTCGTACCCGGAGCGCAGCGCGTAGACCGACGCGCCGTCCGGCCCGACGCACAGGTCGGTGTAGGCGCCGTCGTCGGTCGTCAGCCGGGTCACCGCCTGACCCTCGACCCGGAACACCGGCGCCGCGCCGCCCTCGTCGGCCGTGACCAGCAGCGCCTGTCCGTCCGGTGCCCACCGCAGCGCGGTCGGCCAGCGGTCCCAGCCGGTCACCAGCTCCGCCCCGCCGGCGAGCGACAGGATCAGCAGCTGCCGGTCGCCCGGGTCGTCGGGGGTGCTGCGCGTGTACCGGACGCACGCCACCGCGCCGCCGTCCGGGGAGACCTGCGGCTCCTCGTACTCGTACCGGGGGTCGTCGGCCAGCACCCGCCGGCTCCCGTCCGCCGCGAGCAGCACCAGCGTCGTACGGCGTGATCCGCGCGGCTCCGCGACCGACCAGGTCGTGACCACCGCGCTGCCGTCCGGGAGCAGGTCGTACTGCGCCTCGTCGAGGGCACGGCCGGGCGCCGGCGTCAGGTCGGTCCAGCTCACCGGCCCGTCCGCGGCGACGGTGCCCAGCAGCAGCCGCGGCTCGTCCGGCCCGAGGTCGTGGTCCCAGTACCGCACCGGGTAGCCGCGGTGCAGGACCGCGCTGATCGTGTTGTCCTTGCGGGCCTTACGCCGGGCCGCATCGTCGTCACCGTCGGTCGCGGCCGGCAGCGTCGCGCTGCTCACGACGACCTGGGTGCCCTTCGCCACCGGGCCCCCGACCCCGCCGGGGCGGGTGCCGACCGGACGGGCCTCGCCCTGGCCGGGCAGCAGCCACAGCGCCGGCTTCGGGTCCTCCTCGTCCGGGCTGTCCGGGTCGGGGCGGGCCGAGGTGAACAGCACGTCGCCGGCCGCCGTGAACACCGGACTGCCCTCGCCCTTGGCGCTGCGGGTCAGCCGGACCGCCGGGGCCGCCCCCGCGGGGTCGACCTCCCACAGCGCCGTGAGCCACTTCTGGCCCTTCGGGTCGAGCGTCGCCACGCCGGTCACCAGCCGGGTGCCGTCGGGGCTGAGCGCCAGCCCGGCCAGCCGCGGCAGGGCCTGGAACGCCGTCGGGTCGCTGAGGTGGGTGGACTCCATCGGGCCGTCCTACCAGACGCCGACGGCGCGCGCCGCCCCGTCAGGGACGCCGCGCGCCGTCGTGGTGCAGGCGGGCTCGCTCGTTACAGAGCGGCAGCCAGGCGGTGGCGCCGTACCAGGAGACCGGCGGTCACCATCAGCAGCAGCCCGGCAGCCGCAGGCCCGGCCGGCGGGCCAGTGCGCGGCAGGGTGTCCGGGCCGGTGTGCGGCAGCGGGCCGCTCTACCCGGCCAGCTCGGCCGGGACGCCCTCCGCCGGGACGGAGACGGTGGTCACCGTCGGGCCGGGCGTCGACGGGTTGCCGGGCTTGCCGGCTGCCGGCGTGACGTCAGCGGCGTTCGGCAGCGTGCCGGACGTCGCGGTCACCTTGACGATGACGCCCAGCACCAGGCTCTGGCCGGGGGCGACGGTGCCCACCTTCCAGGTGAGGTCCTGACCGCTGCGCGTGCAGCCGTCGGTGCAGCTCACGAAGGCCACGCCCTTGTCCAGGGTGTCGGTGACGACCACGTCGCGGCACTCCTGGCCGCCGCTGTTGAAGACGTTCACGAAGTAGCCGAAGCTCTCACCGGTGGTGACCTGGGTGTTGCTGGCGTACTTCGTCGAGCCGGACAGGTCGCAGCCGCCGGGCAGGGTGCTGATCACCGTCGGGCCGTCGACGTCGACGTCCTGGGTGATCGGCTGGCCCTGGTAGGTGCCCTTGATGACCGCGTCGTTGTGGTAGACGGTGCCGTCCGCAGCGGCCGCCGGGGCGCGGAAGGTCATGACGATGGTCCGGAACTCGTTCGGCGCCAGGGTGCCGAGCTCGTAGTGCAGCTTGTTGCCGCTGTGCGAGGTCGGCGCCGGCACCGAGGAGACGAACTCCAGGCCGGCCGAGTAGGTGTCGTCGACCGTCACGTTGCTGATCGGGGCGGTGCCGCGGTTCGGGATGCGGATCGTGTAGTCGAACGTCTGACCGGGCGTGACGTGCGTGGCGCTGACGTCCTTGCGGCTCTCGTCGAGCGGGTTGTCGAGCGTGCCGCAGTCGATGCCGCCCAGCGGCACGGTGGCCGAGGCCTCGAGGTGGCCGATGCGGACGTCAGCCACGTTGAGACCGGCGTCGGCGAGCGCAGCCTGCAGGGCGGACAGCAGCGGGTCGGCGCCGGCCAGGATCGGGTTCAGCACCGCGTTCAGCGGCGCGAGGGGGCCGTCGAGCGGGTCCACACCGGGCGTCGGCAGCGTGCCGGGCACGCTGACGCGGATGAAGTCGGCGGCCGCGGCGGCCGAGGTGCCGTCCGCCGCCCTGCTCGGCTGGGTGGTCTCGTTGCCGGTGAGGGCGTGCGCCGGCGTGCCGATGGTGATGTCGGCGATGCCGAGCGGGATCACGAAGCCGCGGCCGCCGAAGACCTGGTCGGCCGTCAGCATCTGGGTGGAGCCACCCGCCGAGACGGTGACGACCGGCTCGGTGCCGGACTTGCCGGGCATGCCGTAGGACACCACCGAGGTGCCCGGCAGGCCGCCGGCCGCGACCGAGAGCTGGATCGGGCCGAGCACCGTGATGGTGAGCTCGGCGGGGGTGCCGGCGAGCAGGGTGATCGGCGCGAGGGTCTGGGTGCTCTGGCTGAGCAGCCCGGACCGCACCGTGCCCACGACCTTGCCGGTGCCGTCGGTCTGCTGCACCAGCCGCTCGCGGGAGACGGTCTGGGAGGTCTGCCCGAGCTTGACGACCGGCGTGGCCGGGGTGGCCGCCAGCACGGTGGCATTGGCGACGCTGGCGTCACCGTTGCTGATGTCCTTGCCGATCACGCACGAACCGGCGGCGGTGGTGTTGGCGGCCGCGCTGCTCGGGAGCACCTGGGCGGTGGCCAGCGGGCTCGCCGGCAGGGTGAGCAGGTCACCGGACGCGCTGCTGGGCGCCGGCGAGGTGGCCTCGACCAGCGTCTCGGCGAGCTGCGGCTGCGCGGTCTGCGCGCTCAGCAGGCCCACGTTGGCGCCGGAGGCGTGGCCGTAGGCGGTCTTGCCCGCCTTCGCGGCCACGAGCAGCGGCTGCTTGAGCTGGTCGTTCACCGCGGCGCTGCCCAGCGGGCCGGGCAGCTGGACGCCGGCGGCCGACTGGCCCAGGCCCACCCGGGCGACGTCGACCGGCGGCAGGTTCAGGGCGTTGGCGAACACCAGCGTGCCGTTGGAGAAGCCGGTGTAGCCGCTGCCGCCGGCAGCGGCGAGCCCGAGCGGGCGGGCCGCCGGGGCGGGCGCGGCGACGGCTGGCGTGGCCAAACCGGCCATCAGCAGCAGGCCGGCGGTGCCGGCAGCGAGGTGGCGGGGACGTGGGAGCACTCGGCTCCTCCTCGTGGTCAAAGGGACGGCCGTGCTGGCCAGGGGCAAGAGGGGGGTTCACGGCGTATGACCGTGCTTGCGGATCAGTGAGAGGAAAGTGTCTTTCCTGCGCTACCCCTAGCAACGAAGATCACGCCGCCTCGTCGCGGCTCCTGGGCTGTCACTTGGCGGCACACGCGTGTTTCGGGACAAAAGTGGCCCACCTCACAGCGCACGAGGGGCGTAACCGGACAAAACGCGTGTCCCGGGTGCCACCTCCCTTTCGCAGGACAGCGCGCCCGACCACCCGCGCCCGCCGACCCTCGCCGCTGGGCCGGGCGCCAGCGCAGCTGCACACGACAGCACCGACCAGGGCGTCGCTAGGCGCCGCTCCACGCTCGACGCGGCAGCACCTCGGCGCCGGTCGCGTGCCGTTCTGCTGGCAGCGCCGGCGTCAGGCCCCGTGCGCGGAGCTCAGGACTTGGGCTTCTCCTCGCCCGTGGAGAGCGCGGCGATGAACGCCTCCTGGGGGACCTCCACGCGGCCGACCATCTTCATGCGCTTCTTGCCCTCCTTCTGCTTCTCGAGGAGCTTGCGCTTGCGGGTGATGTCGCCGCCGTAGCACTTGGCGAGCACGTCCTTGCGGATCGCGCTGATGGTCTCGCGGGCGATGACCTTGGCGCCGATCGCGGCCTGGATCGGGACCTCGAAGCCCTGCCGTGGGATCAGGGAGCGGAGCTTGGTGGTCATCGAGTTGCCGTAGGCGTAGGCCTTGTCCTTGTGCACGATCGAGCTGAACGCGTCGACCGGCTCCCCCTGAAGCAGGATGTCGACCTTGACCAGCGCCGAAGCCAGCTCGCCGGCCGGCTCGTAGTCGAGCGAGGCGTAGCCGCGGGTGCGGGACTTCAGCTGGTCGAAGAAGTCGAAGATGATCTCGCCGAGCGGCATCGTGTAGCGCAGCTCGACGCGGTCCTCGGACAGGTAGTCCATGCCCTGCAGCTGGCCGCGCCGGCCCTGGCACAGCTCCATGACGGTGCCGACGAACTCATTGGGCAGCAGCACCATCGCCTTGACGACCGGCTCATAGATCTCGGCGATCTTGCCCTTCGTCGGCCAGTCGCTGGGGTTGGTCACGACGATCCGCTCGCCGGTCTCCATCACGACGTTGTAGACCACGTTCGGGGCGGTCGAGATGAGGTCCAGGCCGTGCTCGCGCTCGAGCCGCTCCCGGACGATCTCCAGGTGCAGCAGGCCCAGGAAGCCGACCCGGAAGCCGAAGCCGAGCGCCGCCGAGGACTCCGGCTCGTAGACCAGCGCGGCATCGTTGAGGCGCAGCTTGTCGAGCGCCTCGCGCAGCGCCGGGTAGTCCGAGCCGTCGAGCGGGTAGAGCCCGGAGAAGACCATCGGCTTGGGATCGCGGTAGCCGCCGAGCGACTCGCTCGCCGGGTTGCGGACGGTCGTCAGCGTGTCGCCGACGCGGGCCTGCCGGACGTTCTTCACGCCCGGGATGACGTAGCCGACCTCGCCGGCCGACAGGAACTCGGTGGGCTTCATCTCCGGTGAGACGACGCCGACCTCGAGGATCTCGTGGGCGTTCTGGGTGGACATCATCAGGCCGCGGTCCTTGGTGGACAGCTGGCCGTCCATGACCCGGACGTAGGTGATGACGCCGCGGTAGGGGTCGTAGACCGAGTCGAAGATCATCGCCCGGGCCGGGGCGTCGAGCACGCCCATCGGCGGCGGGACGTCGCGCACGATCGCGTTGAGGACGTCCGTCACACCCACACCGGTCTTGGCGCTGATGCGCAGCACGTCGTCGGGCTCGCAGCCGATGATCTTCGCGATCTCCTCGGCGTACTTCTCCGGCTGCGCGGCCGGCAGGTCGATCTTGTTGAGCACCGGGATGATGTGCAGGTCGTTCTCGAGCGCCAGGTAGAGGTTGGCCAGCGTCTGGGCCTCGATGCCCTGCGCGGCGTCGACCAGCAGCAGGGTGCCCTCGCAGGCCGCCAGCGACCGGGAGACCTCGTAGGTGAAGTCGACGTGCCCCGGGGTGTCGATCATGTTGAGGACGTAGTCCTTGCCGTCGTCCGCGGTCCACGGCAGCCGGACGTTCTGCGCCTTGATGGTGATGCCGCGCTCGCGCTCGATGTCCATCTTGTCGAGGTACTGCGCGCGCATCTGCCGGGCGTCGACGACGCCGGTCACCTCGAGCATGCGGTCGGCCAGCGTCGACTTGCCATGGTCGATGTGGGCGATGATGCAGAAGTTCCGGATGATCTCCTGCGGAGTGTTCGAGGGCACGAGCCAGTCTATCGACGGGCAGCCGCGACCCAACCGCGTTGGCCCGCACCGGCGGCAGACTGCTAGTCTTGCTCGACCGCGTGCGGCGCGCTGCCGTGTGCCCATCCAGCCTTTACGACAGGGATCCTTCAGCAGTGGCCAACATCAAGAGCCAGATCAAGCGCATCAAGACCAACGAGAAGGCGCGCCTGCGCAACAAGTCGGTCAAGAGCGCCCTGAAGACCGCTGTGCGCAAGTTCCGCGAGGCGACCGATGCCGGCGTCGTCGCGACGGCGACCACCGCCCTTAAGACCGCGAGCCGTCAGCTCGACAAGGCCGTGAGCAAGGGCGTCATCCACGCCAACCAGGCCGCCAACCGCAAGTCCGGCATGGCGAAGTACGCGCAGAAGCTCACCGCCGCCAAGTAGATCAAGCACCACCTCCAAGGCGCCGCTCCCCCTCGGGGAGGCGA
>JAOPVD010000332.1 GCA_025966295.1 Frankiales bacterium
CGCCCGGACGGCGGACGGCGTACCGCAGTCCCGAGCCCGGCCCGGAGCCGCTGCGCGGGGCGCTGCGCGGCAGCAGGGCACCCGACGCCCCGAGCAGCAGCGCCAGGAGCGCCGCGCCGCTCGTCACCACGAGCGCGACCAGCAGGCTCGACGGCGTGGCCGGCACGGCGGCGCAGACCGCGTAGGCGAAGACCAGGAACAGCGACCCGGGCGGATGCCAGTCGAACGCGTCGGTGGCCACCCCGCCGATGCCGGCCCACACCGCCGCGCCGGCGACCGCCATCCAGCGGGGGTCCGGGCCCAGCGCGGTGAGCGTTCCGGTGACGACCGCCGCGACCAGCAGCACCGCCGCGGTGGCCTGCATCCGCACCCGATCGCCGTAGTCGCGGTAGCGGCCGTAGAGCCCGGCGAAGGCGCCGAAGGCGGCGTACACGCACCAGCTGGTGTGCCCGGTCGCGGTGAGCACGAGCATCGGGAACAGGACACAGATCGAGGCGCGCAGGGCGACCCAGTGCGACCCGCCGGGCCCGATGTGGGTGAGCGCGCGCAGGGTCGAGGTGGTCATCCCCTCGACCGCGGCCGAGCGGGGCGGGCGTTGCCCTCGGCGGTCCTGCCGACGCGTCCACGGCCCTGTCCCATCACGGGCACGCTACCCGCGGGCGAGACCGACGACCCCCGACGGCGGCCGTCCGGCCAGACCTCGACAGCCCGACCACGGACGAGCAGACTTGCTGGCGGCGCGGGGCCGTGGTCGCCCGCCGGGCGGTGCCCATCGCCAGGAGGTGCGTATGTCTGGGATCCTCAGGAAGCGCTTCGAACAGGCAGAGGACGTTCGGCCGTTCGCCGAGGGCAAGGGCGAGCTCAGGATGCTCGACCTCGAGGGAGTGTCCGTCGGGAAGGCGACCTTCGAGCCGGGCTGGCGCTGGTCGGACCACGTCAAGCCGATCGCGGGCACGGACAGCTGCGAGGCCCCGCACGCCGGCTACCTGATCGCCGGGCACATGACGATCCGCATGAACGACGGCACGGAGGAGAACTTCGGCCCGGGGGACGTCATGGTGGTCCAGCCAGGGCACGACGCGTGGGTCGTCGGCCAGGAGGCCTGCGAGGTCATCGACTGGCAGGGCTACGTGGACTACGCGAAGCCCAAGGCTGCCAGCCGTACCACTCAGGCCTGAGCGGTCGCCTGCATCAGTCCTTGATGTCGCACAGGGCGGTGCCGGCGGTGACGACCTCGCCGACGGCGGCCGTCAGGCCGGTCACGGTGCCGGCCTTGTGGGCGTTGAGGGGCTGCTCCATCTTCATCGCCTCCAGGACGACGATGAGGTCACCGGCCTCGACCTGGGCGCCGTCCTCGACGGCGACCTTGACGATGGTGCCCTGCATGGGCGAGGTGAGGGAGTCGCCGGACGCGGCGGAGCCGTGACCGCCGCCGGCCTTCCGCTTGGGGGCGGCCTTCTTCGCCGCGCCACCGCCGTTGCCGCCACCGACGCCGACGCCGGCCGGCAGGGTGACCTCGAGGCGCTTGCCGGCGACCTCGACCACCACCGTCTCGCGCGGCTCGGCCGCCTCCTCAGCGCCGGCGACCCCGCCGTACGGCTCGAGGTCGTTGTCGAACTCGGTCTCGATCCAGCGGTTGTGCACCGTGAAGGGCTCGGACGTGAACGCCGGGTCGCGGACCACCTTGCGGTGGAACGGGATGAGCGTCGCCATGCCGTCGACCGTCATCTCGTCGAGGGCGCGGGCCGAGCGCTGCAGCGCCTCCTCGCGGGTGGCGCCGGTGACGATGAGCTTGGCCAGCAGCGAGTCGAACGCCCCGCCGATGACGGAGCCGGACTCCACGCCGGTGTCGACCCGGACGCCGGGGCCGAGCGGCGGCACGAAGGTGGTGACCGTGCCGGGCGCCGGCAGGAAGCCCCGGCCCGGGTCCTCGCCGTTGATGCGGAACTCGAAGGAGTGCCCGCGCGGCGTCGGGTCGGTGAAGGTGAGCGCGAGACCGTCGGCGATGCGGAACTGCTCGCGGACCAGGTCGACGCCGGTGACCTCCTCGGTGACCGGGTGCTCGACCTGCAGGCGGGTGTTGACCTCGAGGAAGGAGATCAGGCCGTCCTGCGCGACGAGGAACTCGCAGGTGCCGGCGCCGACGTAGCCGGCCTCCTTGATGATCTTCTTGGAGGCGTCGTAGATCTGCGCGGTCTGCTCCTCGGTGAGGAACGGCGCGGGTGCCTCCTCCACGACCTTCTGGTAGCGGCGCTGCAGCGAGCAGTCCCGGGTGCTGACGACCACCACGTTGCCGTGGCTGTCGGCCAGGACCTGGGTCTCGACGTGCCGCGGCTTGTCGAGGTAGCGCTCCACGAAGCACTCGCCCCGGCCGAAGGCGGCGACCGCCTCGCGGACCGCCGACTCGTACAGCTCGGGGATCTCCTCCTTGGTGCGGGCGATCTTCAGCCCGCGACCGCCGCCGCCGAACGCCGCCTTGATGGCGACGGGCAGCCCGTGCTCCTCGACGAACGCCAGCACCTCGTCGACGCCCTTGACGGGGTCGGCGGTGCCGGGCGCCAGCGGGGCACCGATCTTCAGCGCGATGTGGCGGGCGGTGGTCTTGTCGCCGAGCGCCGCGATGGCGGCGGGGGAGGGCCCGATCCAGGTCGCGCCGGCGTCGATGACGGCCTGCGCGAACTCGGCGTTCTCCGACAGGAAGCCGTAGCCGGGGTGGACCGCGTCGGCACCCGATGCCTGCAGCGCTCCCAGCACCTTGTCGATGCGCAGGTAGGAGTCACCAGGCGTGGTGCCGCCCAGGGCGTACGCCTCGTCCGCGACGCGCACGTGCAGGGCGTCCAGGTCGGGCTCGGCGTAGACGGCGACCGATTCGAGGCCCGCGTCCTTGCAGGCGCGGGCGACACGGACGGCGATCTCGCCGCGGTTGGCGATCAGGACCTTGCGCACGGAACTCCCTCATCAGGCTGACCTGCGGAGCCTATCGGGGGCGCTCCGGTCACCCCTCGTACGGGTCGTCGGGCTCGGCCGTAGCGGCCACCTGGCGCGGTTGGAGCACCGGCACCTGACCGTCTCGCGCCACCACCGTGCCGACCACCGTCAGCCAGGTGTCCTTGGCCGGCACCCGGTCCAGGGCGACCGCCACCTGGGAGACGGTCGCGTCGGCCGCGCAGCAGCGCACCGAGAACCGGGTGAGCAGCGCCCGGCCTTCCCGGTCGGCGCCGGCCACGAACCCGGTCAACCGCACGGGTACGCCGGTCAGGCTGCTGCCGCGCTCGACCCGGCCGACGACCTGCCACAGCGACAGCGCCGCGACCCCGTCGGCGCCGATCCGCAGCGGTCCGGAGTCGCCCGGCCGCGGCCCGGCGACGCCGGCGTGCTGGGCGTAGGAGGCGCCCAGCGAGGGCGGCGCGATGACGACCAGCAGCACCGCCGGCACGAGCAGCAGCCCGGCTACCCGCGGCGGGGCGTGCTCGGTGCCGGCCGACGGCAGCAGCCCGGCGCCGCCGGCCAGCAGCAGCACGACGGCGGCCGCGACCAGCATCGGGCCGGCGGACGGCTTCACGTAGGCGGTGTGGCCGTGCACCAGGACCAGCCGGAGCACCAGCGCCCCGGTCGCCACCGCGCTCAGCGACCCCAGCCGGTGCCTCACAGCAGCACCGTCCCGACCACGAAGCCGGAAAGGACCGCGCAGCCCAGCACCAGCGGGGCGAAGCGCAGCACGAAGCCGCGCCCGAACGTCCCGACCTGCAGCGCCAGCAGCTTGACGTCGACCATCGGCCCGACGGTGAGGAACACCAGCCGCGACGTCAGGGAGAACTGGGTGAGCCCGGCGGCGACGAAGGCGTCCGCCTCCGAGCAGACCGCGAGCAGGACGGCCAGGGCGGCGAGCACCAGCACCGCGGCGACCGGGCTGGCGGCGACGCCGTCCAGCAGCGAGCGGGGCACCAGCACCTGCAGCGTCGCGGCGGTGGCGCCGCCCAGCACCAGCCAGCCGGCCGCGGCGGCGAAGTCCTCGACCAGGGCGGCCCGCAGCGCGCTCAGGCGGGCGCCGCCGTGGTGGTGCTCGTGGACGCCGCAGAGCGTCACCTGACGGCCGAAGCGGGCCCACAGCAGCCCGACCGTGACGGCGGCCAGCAGGCTGGCCAGCACCCGCCCGGTCGGCACCTCCGGCTGGCCGGGGAAGGCGACCGCGGTGGCCACCACGACCACCGGGTTGATGGCCGGCGCCGCCAGCATGAACGTCAGCGCCGCCGCCTGCGGTGCGCCGGCGCCGATCAGCCGGCCCGCCACGGGCACGGAGCTGCACTCGCAGCCGGGCAGAGCCAGCCCGAGTACGCCGGCCATCGGCACCGCCAGCGCCGGCCGCCGGGGCACCAGCCGGGGGAGCAGCCCGGGCGGCACGAAGGCCGCCACCGCCCCCGACAGCAGCACCCCCAGCACGAGGAACGGCAGGGCCTGCAGCACGACGGCCAGCGCGACCGTGGACCAGGTCTGGAGCAGCGCCTCGCCGCGCAGCCGGGCGACCGCGACGAGCACGCAGCCGGCCAGCACCAGCCACGGGGCGGCGCCCCGGCGGGCGGCCGGCGGTGGGGCGGTACGGACCGGCGCGGGCGCCGGGGCGGTCAGCGTCACTCGTTGACCAGGACCGGGATCGACACCAGCGCGCTGCTCACCCGGGCGGCGACCGCGGGCGGCGCGGCGACCGTGAACGGCACGTGCCCGCCGTACCGCTGGACGCCGGTGCCGCCGATCACGTCCGGCTGGCGCAGGACGGTGCGCTTGCTGGCGAGCAGCGCACCGGCGGCGTCGTAGAAGTCGGCCTGCACCTCCATGACGATGATCGCGCTGTTGTCGGCGACCTGGGCGAACTGGCCGGCGGCCGCGACCTTCGGGCTGCGCGCCAGCCGGAGGGTGTGCAACCGCAGCCGGTCGGTGAACGGCCCGGCGACCAGCGTCGCCCGGCCCGGCACCCGGCGGCCGGCGCTGACCGGCACGATCGCCGGG
>JAOPVD010000348.1 GCA_025966295.1 Frankiales bacterium
GGCGCGCTGGTGGCCCGCCGGCTCCGGGAGCGCGACGCCTGAGCGGTGCGTGGCAGGCTGCCCGCCGTGCCCGACGTCGACCCTGAAGCACCCGTCGCGCCCGGGCCGCTGCTGCCGCTGGTGCTGCTGGTCGCGGTCGGTGGCGTCCTGGGCTCGCTCGCCCGCTGGGCCCTGACGGAGGCGTTCCCGGGGCTCGGCACGACGCTCGGCATCAACGTCGTCGGGTCGTTCGCGCTGGGCCTGCTGGTCGGCCTGCGGCCGCACGGGCGGCTGTCGCGGCCCTTCCTCGGCACCGGGGTGCTGGGCGGGTTCACCACCTTCTCGGCGCTGGCCGTGCAGACGGTCGACGCCTCGCGCGGCACCGCGGTGGCCTACCTGGCCGGCACGCTGGTGCTGGGCACGGCGGCCGCGGCGCTCGGGCTGCGGATGGCGCGGTGACCGCGCTGCTGGTCGCCCTCGGGGCCGCGGTGGGCGCGCCGCTGCGCTTTCTGGTAGCCGCCTGGTGGCCCCACAAGGGCGCCACCCTCGTCGTCAACGTCGTAGGCAGTGCCGTCCTGGGCCTGCTCGTCCAGCCGTCGATGTCGACGTACGCGCTGGTGGGGGCGGGGTTCTGCGGCGCGCTGACCACCTTCTCGGCCTTCGCGGTCGAGGTGGTGGAGAGCCGCTCCTGGCGCTACGTCGTGGCGTCGGTGCTGCTGTGCGTCGGCGCTGCCGCGCTCAGCCGCTTCGTCGCGGGCTGACGGCGACGGCGGGTGCGAGCGCCGGGTGCAGTCCGCGCGGCGCCGGCAGCGGGGCACCGGCGGCCGGCCCGTCCCCGACCGGGTAGCGGTGCCCGCCGACGAACAGCGCGCCGAACGCGTCCCTCTGCAGCGGCCGGCTGAACAGGTAGCCCTGCGCGAACCGGCAGCCCAGCTCGCGCAGCACCTCCAGCTGCGCGACGGTCTCCACCCCCTCAGCCACCGAGCTCAGGTCGAGGCTGTGGGCCATGTCGACGACGCTGGCGACGAGCGCGCGGGTGCGTGGCTCGTCGGCGACCGCCGTCACGAACTCGCGGTCGATCTTGACGGTGCTGGTGTCGAAGCGGCGCAGGTAGCGCAGCGAGGAGTAGCCGGTGCCGAAGTCGTCGACCGCCACCCCCACCCCGATGCTGCGCAGCTCCCGGACGACGTCGACGGCCGTCTCCCAGTCGTCCATCAGGGCCTGCTCGGTGATCTCGAGGACCAGCCGGAACGGCTCGAGCCGGTGCTCCGCCAGCACCTCGCGCACCAGGTCGCACAGATCCGGTACGGCGAGCTGGCGCGGGCTGACGTTGACCCCGATGGTGCCGCGCGTCAGCGGTGTGCCGCGGTCAGCGGCCTCGGCCAGCCAGCCCGCCAGGTCGGCGGCCGCGGTCCGCAGGGCGTGCGCGCCGAGGGCGGCGATGGCACCGACCTGCTCGGCGAGCGGCACGAACTCGCTGGGGCCGACGCTGCCCAGAACCGGGTGCTGCCAGCGCAGCAGGGCCTCGGCGCCCACCACCTGGCCGTCGGCGAGCCGGACCATCGGCTCGTAGACGAGGCCGAACTGGTCGAGGGAGGGGCGCGACACCTCGTCGCGCATGTGCACCCGCGCCGCGGCCGCCGCCCGGGTCGGCCCCTGGAGCACGACGACTCCCGAGCGGTGCGGCTCCTTGGTGGCCTTCGCCCGGTACATGGCCACGTCCACGTGCGACAGCACCACCGCGGCCTCGCGGTCGTCCGGTCCGGTCACGACGACCCCGACGCTGGCGGTCACCGCGAAGCGCCGGCTGCCGATGGCGACCGGCTGGTCGAACGCCTCGACGATGAGCTGGTCGAGCCGGGGCGCCTGCGCCGCCGGGACGCAGACCGCGAACTCGTCACCGCCCAGCCGGGTGACCAGCGCGTCCTCGGGCACCGCCAGCCGGAGCCGCCCGGCGACCTCGTTCAGCACGGCGTCGCCGGTGTCGTGGCCGTGGGTGTCGTTGATGTCCTTGAAGTCGTCGAGGTCCAGCAGCGCGAGCGTCACCGGGCCGGCGTGGGCGGCCAGCAGCGCCGACAGCCCCTGGTGCAGGGCGGTCCGGTTGCCGAGCCCGGTGAGCGGGTCGCGCTGCGCGGCCGCGGTGGCCTCGCGCTCGCGCGCCCGCAGCCGGCCGACGGTGTACTGCTGCTCGGCGCTCGTGAGCAGCTGGCGCAGGACCAGGAGGGACCCGAGGATGACGACAATGGCCATCTGCAGGACGGTGAAGGGCTCGCCCTGGACGATGAGGCGGCACGCCAGCACGAGAGCCGGCACGCACGGGAGGTAGGGCGCCGCCGTCTCCAGCAGGCTGGAGGCGGCCGGCTCCTGGGCGACCAGCTGCACCGCCTGCCGGGCTCGCAGCGGCGCCACCCCCATCAGCACGAGACCCGCCTGGGTGACCACCGCCGGCCAGGTGGTGGGGCTGTACCAGCCGTGCAGGACCCCGACGCTGTAGCCGATGTCGCCCGCCGTCAGCAGCGCGAAGCCCAGGCCGGCGGTGTGGAGGAACGGGCGCAGCTCCTGCTGCACCCGGGGCAGCACGGCCAGCACCACGGCCAGCACGACGGCACCGCTGACCAGGTAGCCGAGCGCCGACCCGGTGGCGGCCGGGTCGCCGTCCGCGTGGCCGGTCATCGTGCTGACGATGCCGGCCAGCAGGAAGGCCAGCCCGGACACCGCGACCAGCGCGTCCAGCAGGGCCTTGCTGCGCCACGGGCCGTCGAGCGGGTGGCGGGGCAGCGCCAGCAGGCCGGCGACGGCAAGTGGTCCGTAGCTCAGGTAGAGCCAGTCGGCGGCGGCGCCGGCGGGGGACGGCTCGCCGGTGAGCAGCAGGTGCCCCGTGGCGGTGAGCCCGCCGCTGATCCCGACCAGCAGCGCGCCGGCGAACAGCGCCCGGGACCGCCGACCGGGCGCGGCCCCGACCCGGAGCAGGCACACGACTGCGAGCACCGCCGTGACGCACCGGACGCCGTACGACAGGGCGGTCGAGAGCGGCACCAGGACCAAGGACGCGGCGACGGCACCCCCAAGCAGCCGCCGCCGCGTCCTGGTCATGGGTGACAGTCTGTGACCGTTTGCCTGCGCCCGGAGCGGGCGGTCCGGATCTGGTACCCGAGCCACCCGGTCTAGGGGCGAGGGCTGGTCACATCGGGTCAGGCGCGGGCTGCGGCGAGGGCGGTAAGCGCGTCCCCGTCCACCCGCCAGACCGTCCAGTCGTCCTCGGGATGGGCGCCGAGCGAGCTGTAGAAGCCCCGGGCAGGGGCATTCCAGTCCAAAACCCACCACTCGCAGCGGGTCCAGCCCCGGGCGACGGCGGTGTGCGCGAGCTCGGCGAGCAGCGCCCGGCCCAGCCCGGTGCCGCGGGCCTCCGGCCGCACGAACAGGTCCTCGAGCCACAGGCCCGGCTTGCCGGTCCAGGTGCTGAAGGTGCGGTACCAGAGCGCGAAGCCGACGACCTCGCCGTCCAGCTCCGCGAGGTGGCAGCTGGCGACGGCGTCCGGCCCGAACAGCGCCGCGTGCAGGTCGTCCTCGGACGCCACGACGGCGTCCGGCTCCTTCTCGTAGTGCGCGAGCTCCTTGACGAGCTGCAGCACAACGGGGACGTCGGCGCCGGTGGCGAGCCTGATCACGTGTTCCACTCCAGGACGGCGGGCCAGTCGTGCTCGTGGCCGAGCACCGCGATGCCGCTCGGGCGGAGCACGAAGTGCTTGCCCTGACGGGGGTCGAGGCCAAGGTAGACGGCGGTGAGGATGCGCAGGACGTGGCCGTGCGCGATGAGGCACACGTCGCCGTCCTGAGGGAGCCGGGCCAGCACCCGGCGCACCCGCTCGGCGACCTGGTCGACGGTCTCGCCCAGCGGCACGTCGTCCCACACCCGCCAGGGCCGCTCGGCGCTCATCTCGGCGGTGGTGCGGCCCTCCGCCGGCCCGTAGTCCCACTCCATCAGGTCGTCGTCGAGCACCGGGTGCAGGCCGGCCAGCTCGGCGGTGCGGCGGGCCCGCTCCAGCGGGCTGGACAGCACCCGTGCCCACGGCCGGTCCAGCCGGGCCTTCAGCGCGGTCGCCGACGCCTCGCCCTCGGCGGTCAGCGGGATGTCGGTGCGTCCGGTGTGCTGGAAACTCTTCGACCACTCGGTCTCGCCGTGCCGGACCAGCCAGATGTCACCCACCCGGACAGCAAAGCAGCCCGGCACCCCGCGAGGGGGACCGGGCTGCCGCGGTCGGTTCAGGCCGCCTTCTTGGTCTCCCAGAAGATGGCGTCGATCCGGGCGATGCCGTCGAGCAGCTTCTGGCCGTCGGCCGGGTCCATCGACTGCTTGGCACCGGTGCCGCTGGCGAGCTTGATGGTGTCGTTGAACAGCCCGTTCAGCTCCGGGTACTTCTCGAAGTGCGGGCTCTTGAAGTAGTCGTGCCACAGCACGGCGAGGTGGTGCTTCACGAGCTCGGCCCGCTGCTCCTTGATGAGCACGGCGCGCTGGCGGAACACCGGGTCCTCGTTGCCCTGGTACTTCACCTGGATGGCCTTGACCGACTCCGCCTCGATACGGGCCTGAGCGGGGTCGTAGACGCCGCAGGGCAGGTCGCAGTGGGCGGAGACGACGGTCTTCGGCGTGAGGAACCGCATGATGTGTCCTTCCGGGTCGGGGTCTGCCCCGACCCTAGACCGGAGGGTGGGACGCGTGCGCATGGGGACCGTCCGGGTCAGCGGCCCGTCGATGGTGCCGACGCTGTACGGCGGGGACCTGCTCGTCGTCCGGCGCGGCGCCCGGGTCCGCACCGGTGACCTGGTGGTGGGGCGGCTGCGGGCGCGCCCCGAGCTGCTGGTGGTCAAGCGGGCGGTCGCCGAGCAGGACGGTGGGTGGCAGGTCGTCTCCGACAACCCGTACGGCGGCAGCGTGTCCGGGCTCGCCGACGTCGAGGCGAGGGTGCTGCTGCGGTACTGGCCCCCACGCCGGCGACGCGGCTAGAGGACCTTGCCGAGGAACGCCCGGGTGCGCTCGTGCTGCGGGTCGTCGAGGACGTGCTGCGGCCGGCCGCTCTCGACGACGACCCCGCCGTCCATGAACACGACGGTGTCGGCGACGTCGCGCGCGAAGCCCATCTCGTGCGTCACCACGACCATCGTCATGCCGTCGGCCGCCAGCCCGCGCATGACGTCGAGCACCTCCCCGACGAGCTCGGGGTCCAGTGCGCTGGTGGGCTCATCGAAGAGCATCAGCTTGGGCTGCATCGCCAGCGCCCGTGCGATGGCGACCCGCTGCTGCTGGCCGCCGGAGAGCTGGGCCGGGTAGGCGTCGACCTTGTCGGACAGTCCGACCCGCGCCAGCAGCGCCCGGCCGCGCTCGACCGCCTCGGCCTTCGGCACCCGCCTCACCCGGATCGGGGCCTCCACCACGTTGGCCAGGGCGGTCATGTGCGGGAACAGGTTGAAGCGCTGGAAGACCATGCCGATCTCGGAGCGGGCGGCTGCCACCTCGTGCTCCCGCAGCTCGTAGAGCCTGTCGCCCTGCTGCCGGTAGCCGACCAGCTGGCCGTCGACCGACAGCCGCCCGGCGTCGACCTTCTCGAGGTGGTTGATGCAGCGCAGGAACGTCGACTTGCCCGAGCCGGAAGGTCCCAGCAGGCAGCACACCTCACCGGGCTGCACGGCGAGGTCGATGCCCTTGAGCACCTCCAGCGCGCCGAAGCTCTTGTGCACCTTCTCGGCCAGCACCATCGGCGAGCTCATCGGGGCATCTCCCGGCGGGCGGAGCGCAGGCTGCGGTGCAGCCGCTGCAGCGGCGTCGGCGGCAGGTTGCGGCTCGCCCCGCGGGCGAAGCGGCGCTCCAGGTAGAACTGGCCGATGCTGAACACGCTGGTGAGGATGAGGTACCAGAGCGCCGCGGCGAACAGCAGCTCCATGATCTGCAGGTTGTTGGTGTAGATCGCCTGGGCGGCCAGCAGCAGCTCGCCGTACTGGACGATCGAGGCCAGCGCGCTGGTCTTGAGCATGTTGATGAACTCGTTGCCGGTCGGCGGCACGATGACCCGCATCGCCTGCGGCAGCACGATCCGCCGCAGCAGCAGCCCGCGGCGCATGCCCAGGGCCTGGGCCGCCTCGGTCTGGCCCTCGTCCACCGACGTGAGGCCGGCCCGGACGATCTCGGCCATGTAGGCGCCCTCGTTGATGCCGAGGCCCAGGAGGGCGGCGACGAACGGCGTCATGACGTCGCTGGTCTGCGCCGAGCCGAGGCCCGGGAACGACAGCGTCTGGAACAGGAACGCCAGGTTGAACCAGACCAGCAGCTGCAGCAGCACCGGCGTGCCGCGGAAGAACCACACGTACAGCCAGCCGATGGCCGCGGTGACCGGGTTGCCGGAGGACCGCATCACCGCCACCACCACGCCGATGACGATGCCGAGCGCCTGGGCCAGGACGCTGATGAGCAGCGTGCGCCCGGCTCCCTTCACGATGGTGTCGAAGGTGAAGAACTGCCAGGTGGTGGACCACTTCACGTCGGCGCCGCTGAGGGCGTGCACGAACAGGCCGAACAACCCGATGGCCACGACGGCGCTCAGCCACCGGCCCCAGTGCCGGACGGGGACGGCGACGAGGCGCTCCGGCGGGGCCGCCGTCACGACGTCGCTCACGTGCCGGCGTTGACCGTCGCCGTCTTCAGCGCCCCGGCCGTGACGTTCCACTTCTGCAGGATCTTGGCGTACTCGCCGTTGTCGATGAGGGCCTGCAGCGCCTGCTTCAGGGCATCACGCAGCTGGGTGTCCTCCTTGCGGACACCGATGCCGTACGGACCGGCGGCGATCTGGGTGCCGACGACCTCGTAGTCGGAGGACTTGCTGGCCGTGTACGCGGCGACCGGGAAGTCGTTCATGTCGGCGACGGCCCGGCCCTGCCTCACCTGCAACAGCGCCTCGGTGTCCCGGTCGAACTTCAAGATCTTGAGGTCCTTGCCGCGCTTCTTGCAGGTGGCCAGCTGGGCGGTGGCGACGTCGTCCTGCGTGGTCCCGCGCTGGATCGCGATGGTCTTGCCGCAGAAGTCGTCGAGGCCCTTGATGTTGTCCGGGTTGCCCTTCTTCACGATGATCGAGGTGCCGGCCAGGAAGTAGTCGACGAAGTCGATCTCCTGCTGGCGCTTCTTGTTGTCGCTCATCGCGCTCATGATCAGGTCGATCCGCTTGCTCTTGGTGAGCGACGTGATCAGCCCGTCGAAGGTGGCGTTCTGGAACTTCAGGGTGATGCCGAGCTGCGCGCCGAGCGCCTTGCCGAGGTCGGGGTCGAGCCCGATGACGGTCTTGCCGTCGGTGTCGAAGAACTCGACCGGCGGGTACGCGACGTCCGACCCGACGACCAGCGTGCCCCTGTCGCGGATCGCCTGCGGGAGCAGCGAGGCGAGCGGCGCGGCCGCGCTCGACCCGGGCGCGTTCACGGTGGGGGAGTCGGTGGACGAGCCGCAGCCCGAGACGACCAGGGCGACGGCCGCGACCAGCGGCAGCAGGCGAAGTGGGGCGCGCACGGGGTTCCTCCAGAACCATGGGGGGCGATCGCTCGCATCGTGCCACCCCAGCGCGACCGCCAGCCACGCGGCAACGCGCCGGAGGTGTCCCCGCAGCGACCGGCGGCTTCCGGCTGTGACACCATGTGCGCCCCGGGCAACCCCCGACCGACGCCGCGCGGCCCACCATCCCGCGCACCCGTACTGCACGAACTACGGCGTCGTCAGGCACCCGGCCCGGGTGCTCCGGCGCCCTGAGGAGCACGTTGTGACCGCCTTTCTGGAGGACCCGACCGTCGTGACGACCCCCTCGGACAGGGACACCGATCCCGCCTTCGCCCTGCACCGCGGCGGGAAGATCGAGGTGGGCCTCACCGTCCCGCTGACGAGCCGCGAGGACCTGTCGCTGGCCTACACCCCCGGCGTCGCCCGCATCTGCACGGCGATCGCGCAGGACCCGGACCTGGTCTACGACTACACCTGGATGTCGCGCACCGTCGCGGTCGTCACCGACGGCACCGCCGTACTGGGTCTGGGAGACATCGGTGCCAAGGCCGCCCTGCCGGTGATGGAGGGCAAGGCGATGCTCTTCAAGCACTTCGGGAACATCGACGCCGTCCCGATCTGCCTCGTCGTCACCGACACCGACGAGCTCATCGAGACGATCGTGCGGCTGGCCCCGGCGTTCGGCGGCATCAACCTCGAGGACATCAGCGCGCCGCGCTGCTTCGAGGTGGAGCGTCGGGTGCAGGAGCGCCTGTCGATCCCGGTCTTCCACGACGACCAGCACGGCACCGCCATCGTCGTCCTGGCGGCCCTGCGCAACGCGGCCACCCTCACCGGCCGCACGCTCGGCGACCTCCGGGTGGTCGTGAGCGGCGCCGGCGCGGCTGGCATCGCGGTGTCGAAGATGATCCTGGAGGCCGGCATCGGTGACCTCGCGGTCGCCGACAGCAAGGGCATTGTCCACGTCGACCGCACCGACCTGAACGACGAGAAGCGGATGTTCGCCGACATCAGCAACAAGGCGGCGTTCACCGGCTCGCTGGTCGACGCGCTCGGCGGCGCCGATGTCTTCCTGGGGCTGTCGAGCGGCAAGGTGGCCTTCGAGGCCGTGCAGTCGATGGCGCCGGACGCCTTCGTCTTCTCGATGGCCAACCCGGACCCGGAGATCCACCCCGACGACGCGCGCCGGGCCGGCGCCCGCGTCGTCGCCACCGGCCGCTCCGACTTCCCGAACCAGATCAACAACGTGCTGGCGTTCCCCGGTGTCTTCAAGGGCGCCATGGAGGTCCGGGCGACCCGGATCACCGAGGGCATGAAGCAGGCCGCGGCGGTGGCCCTCGCCTCCGTGGTGGGCGACGACCTCAGCGAGGAGTGCGTCATCCCGTCGGTCTTCGACGCACGGGTGGCGCCGGCCGTCGCGGCGGCCGTTGCCGAGGCCGCCCGCCGGGACGGCGTGGCTCGCCTCTAAGGTCGAGCGCATGCTCGCCGTCACCTGCACCTCCCAGTCCGCCGACGACCCGCTCAGCGGACTCACCGTGGGGGAGCGACCCGACCCGACCGTGCCCGAGGGCTGGGTCCGCGTGCACCTGAAGGCGGCGGCCCTCAACCACCACGACCTGTGGTCGCTCAAGGGCGTCGGGCTGGCGGCGGACAAGCTCCCCATGGTGCTCGGCTGCGACGGCGCCGGCGTCCTCGACGACGGCACCGAGGTCGTCGTCCATGCCGTCATCACCTCCCCGACCTGGACGGGTGACGACACCCTCGACCCCAAGCGCACCCTGCTCTCCGAGCTGTACGACGGGACGCTGGCCGAGCAGGTCGTGGTGCCGGCCCGCAACGTGCTTGCCAAGCCGAAGGACCTGTCGTGGGAGGAGGCGGCCTGCCTGCCGACCGCCTGGCTCACCGCGTACCGGATGCTGTTCACGCAGAGCGGCCTGAAGCCGGGCCAGACGGTCCTGGTGCAGGGCGCCGGCGGCGGCGTGGCCACCGCGGCGATCGCGCTGGCGCGGCACGCCGGCATGACGGTCTGGGCGACGAGCCGCGACCAGGACAAGCTGGCCAAGGCCCGGGAGATCGGCGCGCACGAGGTCTTCGAGACCGGCGCGCGGCTGCCCGGCAAGGTCGATGCGGTGCTCGAGACGGTCGGCAAGGCCACCTGGTCGCACTCGATGCGGGCCCTGCGTCCGGGCGGCACCCTGGTGGTGTCCGGTGCCACCACCGGCCCGGACCCGAGCGCCGACCTCAACCGCCTGTTCTTCCTGCAGCTGCGGGTCGTGGGCTCGACGATGGGCACCCGCGAGGAGCTCGGGGACCTGCTGCGGTTCTGCGCCGCGACCGGGCTGCGGCCGCTGGTCGACGACGTCCGGCCGCTGGCCGATGCGCGGGCGAGCTTCGAACGCCTGGCAGAGGGCAAGGTCTTCGGCAAGCTCGTCCTGACGACCTGATCGGAGCCCTGCGTGGTGCTGCCCGTGCACGACGTCAACCCCGTACGTCGTACCCCAGTGGTCACCTACCTGCTCATCGCCGTCAACGTCGTCGTCTTCGTCCTGAGCCCGCTCTCGACGCATCTGCTGGGCGGCACCTCGGTGGCCGACCAGTGCGAGGTCGTGGCTTTCCTCGACAAGTACGCCGCGGTCCCGGACGAGCTGGTGCACAACCGGCAGGAGCCGATCGGTGCGACCGGTGAGGTCGGGCGGGCCGGCGGCCAGGTCGGCTGCGTCGAGCAGCAGCCGCCGCCGTTCCAGAAGACACCGGTCCTGTCGGTCCTCTACGCGATGTTCCTGCACGGCGGCTGGCTGCACCTGCTCGGCAACATGCTGTTCCTGTTCGTGTTCGGCAACAACGTCGAGGACCGGCTCGGGCGGCTGCGGTACCTGGCCTTCTACCTGTTCTGCGGGTACGCCGCGACCTACGGGTTCTCGCTGCTCTCACCGGACTCGACGCAGCCGCTGGTCGGCGCGTCCGGGGCCATCGCGGGTGTGCTCGGCGCCTACCTGGTGCTCTTCCCGAGAGCCAAGGTCTGGTCGCTGCTGACGTTCTTCTTCTTCCTACCCGTGCGGCTGCCGGCCTGGCTGGTCCTGGGCAGCTGGTTCGTGCTGCAGTACCTGTTCGCCCGCGGGTCCGGCATCGCCACCGGCGCGCAGCCGTCCACGGTGGCCTACTGGGCACACGTCATCGGTTTCCTGATCGGTGCCGTCCTGGTCTGGCGGCTCCGCGGGACCGGCCAGGCGAGGGCGCTCCAGCCCCGCTGGGGCCCGTACGCCCACCGCTGACGGCGGCGGCGGGTCACCCGGGAGGGCATGTGCGGGGTACAGGGCGCGCCCGGCAGGACTCGAACCTGCGACCGACCGCTTAGAAGGCGGTTGCTCTATCCACTGAGCTACGAGCGCTGAACGCGGTCGAGGCTAGCGGTCCGCGGGCCGTTCGCACCGGCTCTCGCGCGGTCCACACCCGCCGGGCCCGTCCACAGATCCGGTACGGCGCCCCCGGCGGCCGGCGCCGCCGGACAGCGTGCGGGCTGCACCCGGCGGACGGCCGCCGGGACCGACCCGCGGAGGGCACCCGTGCACGAGCCCCTGATCTCCCTGACCGGCAACCTCGCCTTCGACCCCACGCTGCGGTACACGCCCAACGGCGTGGCGGTCGTCGACCTGCGGGTGGCCTCGACCCAGCGCCGCAAGGCCGGCGAGGACTGGGAGGACGGCGAGACGCTGTGGTTCGACGTCGCCTGCTGGAAGCAGCTGGCCGAGAACGCCAACGCCTCGCTGCACAAGGGCGACCGGGTCACCGTCACCGGCCGGCTGGCCCAGAAGTCGTGGACCCGGGAGGACGGCAGCACCAGCGTCCGGCTGGTCGTCGACGCCACCGCCCTCGGCATCGACCTGACGCGGCACCGCATCACCGTGGTCAAGCCGGTGCGCGAGAGCGCGGCCGAGGCGACCTTCCCGGACCGCTGGGCGGACACCGGCGGCGGTCCGGCCGGACCGCCGGCGCTCGGCGACGCCGGGCCGCTGGTGCCGGTCAGCGACGAGGAGACCG
>JAOPVD010000364.1 GCA_025966295.1 Frankiales bacterium
CCCCGCGCCTCGACGCGGCCTGGCTCGCGGTGCTGGCCACGCTGGAGGGCAGCCCGCTGGTGGTCGGGGGCCGCAGCGCCGGCGCCCGGGTCGCCTGCCGCACCGCCGCGCAGGTCGGTGCCGACGCGGTGCTGTGCCTGGCCTTCCCGCTGCACCCACCGGGTCGACCGGAGCGCTCCCGGCTGCCCGAGCTGGAGGGCGTCGCCGTACCGGTGCTGGTGGTGCAGGGGGACCGGGACGCGTTCGGGGTGCCGCCGGGGGCGCACCTGGTGCCCGGCGCCGACCACGGCTTCAAGGTCGGCAAGGGCCTCCCGCCTGCGGGTCCGCAGGTCGAGCAGCGGGTCCGGGAGTGGCTGGCGCAGCTCAGACGCTGACGTAGACCTCGCTGGCCACGACCCGCTCGATCTCGACGGCGACCCCGTCCACGTCCAGCACGAGCATGTCGTCGTCGGTCTCCCCGACGATGAGCCGCTGGCCCGGCAGCAGCCGGCCCTGCTCCAGCTCGCGCATGTGACCGAGCTGGGTCTGCAGGTGCTCGTCGATGCGGCGCACCACGCACGGCGTGCCGGTCGGGACGCTGGCGAGGGGCTGGAGCGGGCCCGGGTCGACGAGGTTGGCCGAGCCCGGGATCGGGTTGCCGTGCGGGCACATGCCCGGGTCGCCGAGCAGCTTCACCAGGTGCGCCTCGAGGTTGTCGCTGATCGCGTGCTCGAGCCGGCAGGCCTCCTCGTGCACCTGCGCCCACGGCACCTTGAGGATGTCGACGAGCAGCAGCTCGGCGAGCCGGTGCCGGCGCAGGACGGCGGTGGCGTACTCGCGGCCGGAGGTGGTGAGGTGCAGCACCCGGTCGGGGTCGAGGGTGAGGTAGCCCTCGCGCTCGAGGCGCTTCACGGTCTCGCTGACGGCCGGGGCGCTGACCCCGAGGCGCTCCACCAGCCGGGCCCGCATGGGCACGATCCCGGACTCCTCGAGCTCGAGGATCGTCTCGAGGTACTGCTCGACAGCAGGGTGGTGTCCGGCCCCGTGAACCCCCGCGTGCCGCTCGTGCTGCATGCGGCCAGCGTACGTGGAACAACCCCGGCCGTGACGAGCGTTGATGCCATCGACACACCGCGAGGAGGACCGCTGATGACGCGCTCGGGTTGCACCTTCGACCCTCGAGCACTCGCCCCCTGGACCGGGGCGGAGGCCCTGCCCTCGCTGCTCCCCTACGAGCCCGTAGAGTCAGCGGCTCAGGAGGAGGTGGGTGTGGCGGACGAGACCAGCGAGCAGCGCACGGCACGCTTCGAGCGTGACGCGCTGCCTTTCCTGGACCAGCTCTACTCGGCCGCGATGCGCATGACGCGCAACCCGGCCGACGCCGAGGACCTCGTCCAGGAGACGTTCGTGAAGGCGTTCGCGGCCTTCCACCAGTTCGAAGAGGGCACCAACCTCAAGGCCTGGCTGTACCGGATCCTGACGAACACCTTCATCAACACCTACCGCAAGAAGCAGCGGCAGCCGCAGCAGTCCCCGACCGAGCAGATCGAGGACTGGCAGATCGCGGCTGCCGAGGCGCACACCTCCACCGGCCTGCGCAGCGCCGAGATGGAGGCGCTCGACCACCTCCCGGACAGCGACGTCAAGGAGGCCCTGCAGAAGCTCCCCGAGGACTTCCGCATGGCCGTCTACCTGGCCGACGTCGAAGGCTTCTCCTACAAGGAGATCGCCGAGATCATGGGCACGCCGATCGGGACGGTCATGTCCCGCCTCCACCGCGGTCGGCGTGGTCTGAGGTCGCTCCTCGCGGACTACGCAGTGGAGCGTGGACTCGTGAAGGCGGAGTCATGAGCTGCGGCGAGCCGCACGAGACCCCGTGCAGCGAGGTCCTCGAGAAGGTCTACCTCTACCTCGACGGCGAAGCCGACAGCCACGACCGCGAGCACATCCGCATCCACCTCGACGAGTGCGCGCCCTGCCTGCGCAAGTACGGCCTGGAGCAGGCCGTGAAGGCCCTGGTGGCCCGGTCCTGCGCCGAGACCGCGCCGGTCGACCTGCGCGACCGGGTGCTGCTGAAGATCCAGCAGGTCCGCATCGAGATCGACCACGTGGAGTTCCGCGCGGAGTAGGGCGCCGCTAGGGTCCGTCGCATGACGTGGCTGGTGACCGGCGGGGCGGGGTACATCGGGGCGCACGTGGTGCGCGCGATGCTGCAGAGCGGCCAGGACGTGGTGGCCCTCGACGACCTGTCCACCGGCGACCCGGCCCGGATCCCCGGCGCCGAGCTGGTCGAGGGCACCGTGCTGGACCGGGCGCTGCTCGACCGGGTCGTCAAGGAGCGCGCCGTCACCGGCGTCGTGCACATCGCCGCCAAGAAGCAGGTGGCCGAGTCGGTCGCCGAGCCGCTGCACTACTACCGCGAGAACGTCGACGGCCTCCTCACGCTGCTCGAAGCCTGCCGCGCCGGCGGCGTCGACCGCTTCGTGTTCTCCTCCAGCGCCGCCACCTACGGCATGCCGGACGTGGACCTGGTGACGGAGGAGACCCCGAAGGAGCCGATGAGCCCGTACGGCGAGACCAAGCTGGTCGGGGAGTGGCTGCTCAACGCCTGCGCCGCCGCCCACGGGCTGCGGGTCATGTCGATGCGCTACTTCAACGTCGCCGGTGCGGCCACGCCCGAGCTCGGCGACCCGGGCATCTTCAACCTGGTGCCCCTCGTCTTCCAGGCCCTCACGGCCGGCCGGCGCCCGACGGTCTTCGGCACCGACTACCCGACGCCCGACGGCACCTGCGTGCGGGACTACGTCCACGTCGCGGACATCGCCGAGGCGCACCTGGCGGCCGCCCGCGCGCTCGACGACGGCGCCGACGGGGCGACGTACAACATCGGGCGGGGCGCCGGCAGCAGCGTGCTGGAGGTCATCGACGTCATCGGCCAGGTGACCGGCCTGGACGCCACGCCCGAGCTGGTCGACCGGCGCCCCGGCGACCCCGCCCGGGTGGTCGCCGCGGTCGACAAGATCCGGGTGGGCCTGGGCTTCGAGGCGCGGTACGACCTCACCGCGATGGTGGAGAGCGCCTGGGCGGGCTGGCAGCTGCGGCACCCGTGAGAGTCCTCGTCACGGGCGCGGCCGGCTTCATCGGCAGTCACCTCGTCGACCGCCTGGTGGCCGACGGGCACCGGGTCACCGGCGTCGACGACCTGTCGACCGGCAAGCTCGCCAACCTGGCCGATGCCCGCCGGGCCAAGGGGTTCAGCTTCCACCGCTTCGACATCACGAGCACCGACCTGCTGACCCTGGTGGCCCGCGACCGCCCGGACGTGGTCTGCCACCTGGCCGGTCAGATGGACGTGCGCCGGTCGGTGGCCGACCCGCTGCACGACACCCGCACCAACGTGCTCGGCACCGTCAACGTCCTCGAGGCCTGCGTCCGCACCGGCGTGCCGCGGGTGGTGTTCGCCAGCTCCGGCGGGACCGTGTACGGCGAGCCGCCGTCGGTGCCCGTCACCGAGCGGGCCGCGCTGCGCCCGGCGTCGCCGTACGGCGCGGCCAAGGCGGCGGCAGAGACCTACGTCGCGGCCTACGCGCGGCTGCACGGGCTACGCGGCGTCTCGCTGCGGCTGGGCAACGTCTACGGCCCGCGGCAGGACCCGCACGGTGAGGCCGGTGTGGTGTCGATCTTCGCGGGGGCCCTGGTGGCCGGCCGGCCGACCACGGTCTTCGGGGACGGCACCAGCAGCCGGGACTACGTGTACGTGGAGGACGTGGTGGACGCCTTCCTGCGCTGCCTGGGCGGCAAGGGCGACGGCCGCCGGCTGAACGTCGGCAGCGGCCGGGCCACCAGCGTGCGGGCGCTGCACGCGCTGGTGGCCAAGGCGGTCGGTGCCCCCGACGCCCCCGAGTTCGCCCCGCCGCGGTCCGGTGAGCTGCAGGCCGTCGCGCTCGACAGCAGCGCGGCCCGGCGGGCCCTCGGCTGGGAGCCGGCGGTGACGCTCGAGGACGGCCTGGCCCGGACCGTCGACTGGCTGCGGGCCACCCGGAAGCGCTGAAGGCCCCCGCGGGAGCGGGGGCCTTCAGTGCGTTCTAAGCGTTGGGACGCTTGCCGTGGTTGGCGGCGTTCTTCTTGCGCGCGCGGCGCTTGCGACCTCGCTTGGCCATGGTGTGTCTCCTCTTGACGGCTGCCGACAGCCTGCCACAGAATCTGGACCTGAGCGGCCTCCGCTCAACTCTGACCGCGACACCGGCTCGAGGAGCGCCGGGCATCACGAGGAGGAACACCATGCCGCGCCTTGCCCCCTGGGACCCCTTCACCGCCCTGTCCCGCATGGACCGGGAGTTCGACACGCTCGTCCGCCGCACCTGGCCGGCGCCGGCGGCCACCCGCGCCGGCTTCGTTCCCGCCGTCGAGATCGCGCGCGACGGCGAGGACGTCCTCGTCGTGCTCGAGCTGCCGGGCGTCGACGTCGCCCGCGACGTGAGCATCGAGGTGGACCGCGGCAAGCTCGTCATCAGCGGCGAGCGCCGTGACCCGCGCGCCGAGGACGACAACGAGAGCGTGCTGGTGCGCGAGCTGCGCTACGGCAGCTTCCGGCGGGAGTTCGCGCTCCCGGGCGGGGTGAGCGCCGAGCAGGTCGAGGCCGGCTACGACGCCGGGCTGCTGCTGGTCCGGGTCAAGCGGGTCGTGCAGCCCGAGCCCATGCCCGTGAAGGTGCCGATCAGCACCGGCGAGGCGCAGCCGGCCAGGGTGCTCGAGGGCCCGGCCGAGTAGGGACCGGGGCCGCCGCCCTCAGCCAGGCAGCTGGGGGCGGCGGCGGGCGGTCATGCCACCCACCACCAGCTGGGCCAGGCCGGCGGCGACCAGCACGTCGCCGGGGCTGACCACCTCCGGGTGCAGCGGCAGCAGCACCGGGATGACGTCCCCGAGCAACCGCAGCCGGGTGTCCGGGCCCTCCAGCTCGTGCCGCGGGTCCGCCCCCGTCAGCAGGTCCTGGATGGAGATCCGGGCCTGCCCGCTGGCCTCCGAGGACACCGGCATGGCGCCGTTCAGGCCGACCACGAGGGCGTTGCAGAGCAGCCCGGCACCCAGCAGGCCGGTGCCGCGCAGCCCGCGGTTGTGCGCCAGGAAGACGGCGACCAGGCCCGCCGACACCACCAGCCCGAACGGGTAGGCCGGGCCGCCGACGACCGACCCGAGCGCCTGCGCCAGGACGGCGGCCAGGACCAGGCGGGCCCGCCGGAGCGGCAGCTGGCCGAGCCGGTCGAGGTCGCCGCCCGCGCCGTAGCCGATGACGAGGGCGGCGATGAGCACGACGAGGGCGAACAGCACCCCGCTAGTGTCGCGGCTCATGGCCGCCACCGCCGACTCCGTCCTCGTCGCCGACCGCGGCGTGGCGGCGGTGCGGGTCATCGCCGCGCTCCAGCGCCGGGGCACCAAGGCGGTCAGCGTCCACACCGAGGCCGACGCCGGCGCCGTGCACGCGACCCTGGCCGACGAGAGCGTGCTGCTCGGCCCGACCACCGCGTCGTACGGCGACGTCCGCAAGCTCATCGAGGCGGCCCGGCAGGCCGGCGCCCAAGGGGTGCACCCCGC
>JAOPVD010000072.1 GCA_025966295.1 Frankiales bacterium
GGCGCGCGCGGTGAGCGCCGGCAGCGCGCCGCGCAGCCACGGCAGGGCACGCAGCCACGGCTGGGCGTAGACGTGCGTGCGGCGCCGCTCGATGCCCCTGACCAACCGCGCGACCGCGGGCGCCACCGGGCTGGTGGAGCCGAACGGCCAGGGCAGCGAGGCACGCAGCTGGGCCAGCGCCGGGTCGCTGTCCGCCTCGCGGACCATGTCGGTGTCGGTGAAGCCGAGGTAGGCCACACCGACCGTGACGCCGTGGTGCGCCAGCTCCCCCCGCAGGCAGTGCGCGAACGCCTCGACGCCGGCCTTGCTGGCGCAGTAGGCGCTCATGAAGGGCGCCGGTGTGAAGGCCGCCAGCGAGGCGATCTGCAGGAGGTGGCCGCGGCTGGCGACGAGGGCCGGCAGGAACGCGCGCGTGGTGCGCACGCTGCCGAGCAGGTTGACCTCGACGATCCGCTCGAAGGCCTCCACGTCGTCGTGCAGGAACGGCCCGCCGCCCCCGATCCCGGCGTTGCTCACCAGTACGTCGACACGGCCGAAGTGGGCCATCACCGCGGCGGCCGTGTCCGCCAGCGCAGCGGTGTCGGTGACGTCGACGGTCCAGCCCCGGGCGTCCGGGCCGCATTCGCGCACCACGTCGTCGAGCGGTGCCGGGTCACGGTCGAGGAGCGCGACCCTGGCCCCCCGGGCGGCCAGGCTGCGGGCCATGCCGGCGCCCAGGCCGCGGCCCGCGCCGGTGATGACGACGACCTGGCCGCTCACGGCCGGGGCTCCCAGCGGACGCCGGCCTCGAGCTGGGCGAAGCCGGACCACATCACGTCCATCAGCAGCGCGGTCGCTGCGTCCGGGGACAGCAGCGTGCCGGCCAGCCGCACCGCTGCCAGCCGCTCGGCCGCCCCGCTGACGATGTGGGCGTAGACGTCCGCCCGGGTCGGGTCGGGGTCGGGCAGGTGGGCGGCGACCAGCGCGGCGATGTTGTCGACCTGCCGCTGCCGCACCCGGTCGGCAGCGGCCGACGCCGCCGTACCCGGCGCCACCTCGCGGACCAGCAGCGACCAGGCGCCGGCGTGCGCGTCGACGAAGCGGAAGTAGGCCGACAGGCCCTGCTGCAGCGCCTGCTCCGACGACGCGGTCTGCACCGCCGCCTCGGTGGCCGCCAGCAGCTGCTCGCCGGAGCGCTCCACGAGGGTGGCCAGCAGGCCGTCCTTGGAGCCGAAGTGGTCGTACAGGACCGGCTTGGTGACGCCGGCCTCGTCGGCCACGTCCTCCATCGAGGCCGGCCCGTAGCCCTTCTCGGTGAACACCGCCTCGGCGGCGTCGAGCAACTGGTCGCGGCGGTCGGCGCGCAGCATCCGACGGCGGGGGGCAGCGGTCATCATGCCGCCGACTTTACACGGAGTAGGTTACTGTGGGTATAGTTACTCATCGTAAAGTTTCGAGGAGGTTCCCGATGACCCGTCCCCTTCCGACCCACGTCGGCGCGCTGGTCGTCGGCAGCGGCTTCGCCGGGCTGGCCAGCGCCGTCCGGCTCTCCCAGGCCGGCCACCAGGTGGCGGTGCTGGAGAAGGGCCAGGACGTCGGCGGGACCTGGCGGGTCAACACCTACCCGGCCTGCGCCTGCGACGTGCCGAGCCACCTGTACTCGTTCTCCTTCGCGCCCAACCCGTCGTGGTCGCGGACCTTCAGCCCGCAGCCGGAGATCTTCGCCTACCTGCGGCAGGTGGCGGACGACTTCGGCGTGCGTGACAAGACCTGGTTCGGCACCGAGGTGCTGGCCGCGGCCTGGGACGGGGCGGCCCAGCGGTGGGCGGTCCGCACCACGGCCGGCGACCTGACCGCCGACGTGCTCGTGCTCGGCACCGGCGGCCTGTCGGAGCCGGTGGCGCCCAAGGTGCCCGGCCTCGAGACCTTCCGCGGCACCGTCTTCCACTCGGCCACGTGGGACCACGACCACGACCTGACCGGCGAGCGCGTCGCGGTGATCGGCACCGGCGCCTCCGCCATCCAGTTCGCCCCCGAGGTCGCGAAGCTGGCCAGCCGGCTCACCGTCTTCCAGCGCACCGCGCCGTGGATCCTGCCCCGCCGCGACCGCGCCATCAGCCGGCTCGAGCGGGCGCTGTTCAAGGCGGTCCCGGCCGCGCAGAAGCTCGCCCGCGCCGGCATCTACTCGGTGCGCGAGTCCTGGATCCTCGGCTTCGCGGTGCGGCCGGCGGTCATGAAGGCCGCGGAGGCGCAGGCCCGGCGCTTGCTCGCCAAGCAGGTGTCCGACCCGGAGCTGCGGGCCAAGGTCACCCCGGACTACCGGCTGGGCTGCAAGCGGGTGCTGCTGTCCAACACCTGGTACCCGATGCTCGCCCAGCCCCACGTCGACCTCGTCACCGACCGGATCGTGGAGGTCACCCAGAGCGCCGTCGTGACGGTCGACGGGCAGGGCCGCCGGGCCGAGCACGAGGTCGACACCCTCCTGCTGGGCACCGGCTTCAGCGTCACCGACCCGCCGATCGCGCACCGGCTGCGCGGCACCGACGGCCGCACCCTGGCCGAGCACTGGGCCGCCGGCGGCATGAGCGCCTACCACGGCCTCACCATCCCGGGCTTCCCCAACCTGTTCCTGCTGACCGGCCCCAACACCGGCCTGGGCCACACCTCGATCGTCTACATCATCGAGCGCCAGGTCGAGCACGTGGTGAAGGCGCTGCAGGCCATGGCCGCCGCCGGGGTGCGCTCCATCGCGCCGCGCTCGGACGTCCGGGCCGCCTACAACGCCGACGTGCAGCGCCGCCTGCAGGGCACGGTCTGGAACGCCGGCGGCTGCTCGAGCTGGTACCTCGACGCCAACGGGCGCAACACCACCCTGTGGCCGAGCTTCAGCTTCGCGTACGCCAAGGAGCTGGAGGAGTTCCGGCTCGAGGAGTACGAGACCGCCTAGCCCGAACCGCGCTCACAGGTCCTGGTAGTGCTCCACCAGCGGCGGCGTCGCGAAGTGCGGCGCGACCAGGGCCCGCCACTCGCCGAAGCGCGGGCTGGCGCGGAACAGCTCGTGCGCGTCGAGCGAGTCCCACTCGACGAGCAGCACGAACCGGGTGGGTGTCTCGACGCCCTGCGTCATGCGCACGCTGCGGCAGCCCTCGCTCTGCGCCAGCAGCGGGCGGGCCTGGGCGTAGGCCTGCGCGAACGCCTGCTCAGCACCGGGACGGACATCGAACAACGCGACCTCGAGGACCATGCCCCTCAGGGTCCCAGGTCCCCCGTGATCCACGGAAGCGGCACCCCCCTTTGCGGCCCCGAAACGTGGGCGCCGGTTCCGTGGATCACCGGAAGGGGGGTGGGTCGAGGAGGGGGGCGCTGGCGGAGGCCCTAGGGTCCGGGCCCATGGGACTTTTCGACCTCACCGGCAAGCAGGCGCTTGTCACCGGGGGGACCCGGGGCATCGGCCTGATGATCGCCCGCGGCTTCCTGGACGCGGGCGCCTCCGTCATCATCAGCTCCCGCGACGCCGGGGCCTGCGAGCAGGCCCGGGCCGAGCTGTCCGCGCACGGCGACGTGACCGCCGTACCGGCTGACCTGTCGTCGGAGGCGGAGTGCCTGCGGCTGGCGGCCACCGTGGAGGGGCCGCTGCACGTGCTGGTCAACAACGCCGGCGCGACCTGGGGCGCGCCGCTGCTGGAGTTCCCCGAGGCCGCGTGGGACAAGGTGCTCAACCTCAACGTGAAGAGCCCGTTCTTCCTCACCCGGGCGCTGCTGGGCCGCCTGGAGGAGGCGGCCAGCGACGACGACCCGGCCCGGGTCATCAACATCGGCAGCATCGACGGGCTGCGGGTGCCGGCGCTGCCGACCTACTCCTACTCGGCCAGCAAGGCGGCGGTGCACATGCTCACCAAGGTGCTGGCCAAGGAGCTCGGACCCAGGCGCATCACCGTCAACGCGATCGCCCCCGGGCCGTTCGAGTCCAAGATGATGGCCGCCACGCTCGATGCTTTCGGCGACGCGATCGCCGCCGCGGCGCCCCTTGGGCGGATCGGCCGCCCCGACGACATGGCGGGTACGGCGGTGTTCCTGTCCAGCCGGGCGGGCTCCTACGTGACCGGCGCGATCATCCCCGTCGACGGTGGGATCGCGACGACGCTCTGATCAGCCGTGCCGCTTGGCGAAGCACCCGTGGCACAGCGCCTGGGTGGTGCCGATCAGCCGGTAGAGGTAGCTGACCTGCGCGCAGCAGTCGCACGTCTCGACGAGGTGGGGCACCGGGGCGGTCAGGTCGATCGTCATGCTCAGATCATCGGCCCGTACCGTCCGGCGGCGCGCCTGCCGAGCGGAGCCTCTTGCGGGAGCCTGCCGGCGAGGGGGTGCTACGCCGTTCGGATCAGGGGTCGGGCGGCGTCGATCAGGCGGGCCCTGAGCGTGCCGGCCTCGTCGGCGAAGGCCCGCTGCTGTCGCACGTAGTCACGACGACCTACGTCGGTCTCGATCGGCACCGCCGAGTAGCCCAGCGCCGACAGGTCGTACGGCGACGCCCGCATGTCCAGCACCCGGACCCGGCGGGCCAGCTCGAAGCAGTCGGCGACGAGCTCGGCAGCGATCCAGGGCGACAGCTTGTACGCCCACTTGTACAAATCCATGTTGGCGTGCAGGCAGCCGCCCTGCTCCAGGTCGGCCTGGTCCTCCCGGCTGGGCTGCAGCAGGTTGAGCGGGCGGGCCGGCGCGGTGAAGAAGCGGAACGCGTCGTGGTGCGAGCAGCGCAGCGGCTGGGCCTCGACGACGGCCGCGGTGCCCGCCTCCCCGAGCCGCAGGGGCCAGTCCCGGTGCCGCGGCTGCTCGCGGTAGACCATCGCCCACTCGTGCAGCCCGAAGCAGCCGAACTGGGACGGTCGGTCGGCGGTGCGCGCCAGCAGGTCCACGACCCAGCTCGCCGTCCGCCGGGCCTTGTCCGGCACCTCCAGCCACGGCTGCTCGCCGTCGTACGCCAGGCAGACCTCGCCGACGCCGGGGCTCCAGCGGCGCAGCCGGGACGGCCGGTGCGAGTAGTAGGTGAACAGGAAGTCCTCGACCGGGTGCGGCACCTGGCGGGCCGCCCGGTCGCGGTGCCCGGCCGTCCAGCCGTCGACCCGCTGCTCGTGGGCCGCGCGGCGGGTGCTCCACTCCTGGACTGTCAGCACCGTCCCATTGTCGCTGGGCGCCGACCCAGGTTCAGCCGGAACCGGTCGGGTAGCCGCGCACCGGAGGAGCCACCAGGGCTCCGCAGCAGGCGGGAGCCCGGCCCATGAGGACCGACTACGAGCAGTACGAGGGCGTGCCGGGGGTGCTGTCCCCGCCGCCGGACCCGCGCCGCGACCACATGCAGGGCTCCCCCACCGCCCCGGTCCAGCTGGTGGAGTACGGCGACTTCCAGTGCCCGTTCTGCGCGCGGGCGCATCCCGTGGTCAAGGCCGTGCAGCAGGCCATGGGCGACGAGATGGCCTTCACGTTCCGGCACTTCCCGCTGGTGCAGGTGCACCCGATGGCGGAGCCGGCCGCCGAGGCTGCGGAGGCGGCGGGTGCGCAGGGCCGGTTCTGGCCCATGCACGACCAGCTGTTCACGCACCAGCCGGAGCTCAGCCCCCGCACGCTGCTGGTGTGCGCCACCGCCGCCGGGCTCGAGGACCTGGACCGCTTCGCCGCCGAGCTGGCCGAGCGCCGGTACGCCGTACGGGTGCTGGACGACTTCGAGAGCGGCGTGCGCAGTGGCGTCCAGGGCACACCGACCTTCTTCGTCAACGGCATCCGGCACGAGGGCGCCGCTGATGCCGCGAGCCTGCTCGGGGCCGTCCAGGCCGCCGCGCTGCGGGTCGCGCACTGACCCGCGATCGCCACGTGGGCGTCAAGCGCGCGACACCTGGCCGCTGCAGCATGGGGGCATGGACAGCGTCCGACGCATCGCCCTGATCGCCCACGACAACAACAAGCCGGACATGCTGGAGTGGGCCCGCTTCAACCGACACCGCTTGACCGGCCACGAGCTGTTCGCCACGGCGACGACCGGCCGCCTGCTGCAGGAGGACCTGTCGCTCGCGGTGACGTGCTTCCGCAGCGGGCCGTACGGCGGCGACCAGCAGATCGGTGCCCGCATCGCCGAGGGGCTGATCGACCTGCTGGTGTTCTTCTGGGACCCGCTCGAGCCGCACCCGCACGACCCGGACGTCAAGGCGCTCCTGCGGGTCGCGGTCGTCTGCAACATCCCGGTGGCCTGCAACCGGGCCACCGCCGACTTCATGATCTCGTCGCCGCTGATGAGCCGCCCGCACCTGGCCCGGCCGCGGGTGGCGTAGCCGCTAGGACGGCGTCGGCAGCGGCAGGCCGGGCACCCCTGACGGGCTGCTCCGGCCGGGGCTCGGCGGCAGGGACCCCGACGGCGGCGCCGTCGGGGTCCGCGACGGTGTCGGCGTCGGCGCGGTGCGCTGCGGCGTGGGTGTCGCGGTCCGGGCCGGCGTGGCGGGT
>JAOPVD010000073.1 GCA_025966295.1 Frankiales bacterium
CGCGCAGGCCGTGGCGGCCGGCGCGGTCGCGGTCCTCACCGACCCGGCCGGCGCCACCGGCCTCGCCGCCCCGGCGCTGGTGGTGGCCGACCCCCGGCAGGTCCTGGGCGAGGTGGCGTCCTGGGTGCACGGCCGGCCGTCCGAGGCCCTGACCGTCCTCGGCGTCACCGGCACCAACGGCAAGACCACCAGCGCCTTCCTGCTCGAGGCCGGGCTGCGCGCCGCCGGCCGGTCCACCGGCCTGCTCGGCACGGTCGTCACCCGGATCGGCCAGGACGCGGTGCCCAGCGTGCGCACCACCCCCGAGGCGACCGACCTGCACGCGCTGTTCGCGGTGATGCGGGAGCGCGGGGTCGACGCGGTGGCCATGGAGGTCAGCAGCCACGCCCTGGCGTACGGCCGGGTCGACGGCGTCCGCTTCGACGTGTCGGTGTTCACCAACCTCTCGCAGGACCACCTGGACTTCCACGCCTCGATGGAGGACTACTTCGCCGCCAAGGCGTCGCTGTTCACCCCCGCCCGCACCGCGCGGGGCGTCGTCAACGCCGACGACCAGGCCGGTCGGCGGCTGCTGGCCGCCGCCGCCGTGCCGGTGGCGTCGTACGGCGAGGCCGGTGACTGGCGGGCCGTCGAGGTCGAGCTCCGTCCCGACGGCAGCCGCTTCCGGCTGCTCGGCCCGGGGGTCGACGTGCCGGCCGCGGTCCGGCTGCCCGGCGCCTTCAACGTCAGCAACGCGGTGGGGGCCCTGGCCGCGCTGGTCACCGCTGGGGTGCCGGTCGAGGACGCCGTACGCGGGATCGCCCAGCTGCCAGGGGTTCCGGGCCGGATGGAGCGGGTCGACGCCGGCCAGCCGTTCGCCGCGCTCGTCGACTACGCGCACACCCCCGACGCGGTCGAGACGCTGCTGCGGACGGTCCGCGAGGTGACCGCCGGCCGGGTCATCGTGGTGCTCGGGTGCGGCGGTGACCGGGACCGCGGGAAGCGGCCCCTGATGGGCCGGGCCGCGGTCGAGGGCGCGGACCTGGCGGTGCTCACCAGCGACAACCCGCGCAGCGAGGACCCGCTCGCGATCCTGGCCGAGATGCAGCAGCCCGGTGCGGTCGTCGAGCCGGACCGCCGCGCCGCCATCGCCCTCGCCGTCGCCGAGGCCCGGCCGGGCGACACGGTCGTCGTCGCCGGCAAGGGCCACGAGACCGGCCAGGAGGCCGGCGGCGTGGTCACGCCGTTCGACGACCGCGAGGTGCTGCGCGCGGCGCTCGAGGGAGTGCGCGCGTGAAGCTGCTGTCCGCGGTGCCCGCGGTGCCCGACCTGCGGGCCGCGCTGCGCGACCTGGCTGTCGCCAGCGACGGCAAGGCGCACCGCACCTATGCCGTGCTCGGGACCGTCCCGGGCGCCAGCCGTGAGGAGCTCATGGACCTCGGACGCTTCCTCGTCCGCCTCGACATCACCTCGCTCGTGGTCGTCGGCGACGCCGGTCCGGTGCACGCCGGCGCGGTGCTCGAGGGCTCGTGGGGCGCCGAGTCGCGGCACCTGCCGTCCGAACAGGACGCCCTCGCGCTGCTGCGCGCGGAGCTCGCCGATGACGACGTGGTGCTCGTCGCCGGGCTGCCCGCCGTCCTGACCGCGCTCGGGGGAGCCGCATGATCTCCGTGCTCGTCGCCGCCATGACGGCGCTGGTGCTCAGCCTGCTCGGCACCCCGCTGGTGGTGAAGCTGTTCCGCCGGCGGGGCTACGGCCAGGAGATCCGCGAGGACGGCCCGGCCAGCCACGCCACCAAGCGCGGCACCCCCACCATGGGCGGCACCGTCATCATCCTGGCCACCCTCGCCGGGTACGGCGTCGCGCACCTGCTCGCGCTCCGGAACCCGGGCCGCGGGCCGACCGCCAGCGGGCTGCTCGTGCTCGGGCTGATGACCTCGCTGGGTGTCGTCGGGTTCCTCGACGACTTCATCAAGATCCGCAAGCAGCGCTCGCTGGGGCTCACCGCGCTCGCCAAGTTCGGCGGCCAGCTGGTGACCGGCGTCGGCTTCGGCATCCTGGCCCTGCAGTTCCGGAACGAGACGACCGGCCTGACGCCCGCCTCCACGCACCTGTCGTTCGTCCGCGACTACGCCGGCCTCGGGTTGGGCACCGCCGGCTTCGTGCTGTTCGCCTACCTGATGGTGACGGCCACCTCCAACGCCGTGAACCTCACCGACGGGCTGGACGGGTTGGCGTCCGGCGCCGCGGTGATGGTGCTGGCGTCCTACGTGATCATCGCGTTCTGGCAGTTCGGCAACGCCTGCACGCTCAAGGCCACGGACAACTGCTACCAGGCCCGCGACCCGCTCGACGTCGCGCTGGTGGCGGCCGCCGCGATGGGGGCGTGCTTCGGGTTCCTGTGGTGGAACGCCTCCCCGGCCAAGATCTTCATGGGCGACACCGGCTCGCTGGCGCTCGGCGGGCTGCTGGCCGGCATCGCGATCGTGACCCGCACCGAGCTGCTGCTCATCGTGCTCGGCGGGCTGTTCGTGGTCGAGACGCTGTCGGTCATCATCCAGATCGGGTTCTTCAAGATGACCCGCAAACGGGTGTTCAACATGGCCCCGATCCACCACCACTTCGAGCTGGCCGGGTGGGTGGAGAACACCGTCATCGTGCGGTTCTGGATCATCGCCGGCCTGGGGGTGGCGTTCGGCCTCGGGCTGTTCTACGCGGAGTTCCTCTCGAACGGCTCGCTGCGCTGATGCCGGCGTTCGACGGGGTCCCGGTCGTGGTCGCCGGCGCCGGGGTGTCGGGCGCCGCGGCGGCCCGGGCGCTGCGGGACCTGCGGGCCCGGGTCACGGTCGTCGACGGCGACCCGGCGGCCCGCGAGCGGCTGGCCGAGGAGGGCTTCGCGACCGCGACGGCGCTGCCCCCGGAGCTGGCCCTCGTCGTCACCTCGCCGGGCTTCCGGCCGACCGCGCAGCTGCTCGTCGAGGCGGCGGCCCGCGGCGTCGAGGTGATCGGCGAGGTGGAGCTGGCCTGGCGGCTCCGCGGCCCGGGGGCGGCGCCCTGGCTGGCCCTCACCGGCACCAACGGCAAGACCACCACCGTGAAGATGCTCGAGGCGATGCTGGCGGCCGCCGGTCACCGCACCGTCGCGGCCGGCAACGTCGGCCTGCCGTTGCTCGACGCGGTGCTCGCCCCGACGCCGTACGACGTGCTGGCGGTGGAGCTGTCGAGCTTCCAGCTGCACTGGTCCTCGACGGTCCGCCCGCACACCGGCGCGATCCTCAACCTGGCCGACGACCACACCGACTGGCACGGCTCGTTCCAGGACTACGCGCTGGCGAAGGCGCGGGTCCTGGACGCCGACGTCTCGCTGGGCAACGCCGACGACGCGGCCGTCCGCACGCTGCTCGACCGGGCCCGCGGCCGGCGGGTGGCGTTCACCCTCCGGACCCCGCGGGCCGACGAGGTCGGGGTCGTCGAGCACCTGCTCGTCGACCGCGCCTTCCCGGACGTGCCGGGCGAGGCCACCGAGCTGGCGACGCTCGACGACGTGGGCGTGCCCGGTGACCACAACGTGGCGAACGCCCTCGCCGCCGCCGCGATGGCCCGCTCGTTCGGCGTACCGGCCACGGCGGTGCGCGACGGGCTGCGCGCCTTCACCCCGGAGCCGCACCGCAACGCCCTGGTCGCGGTCATCGACGGCGTCGCCTGGGTCGACGACAGCAAGGCCACCAACCCGCACGCCGCAGCCGCGTCGCTGGCCTCCTACGCGCCGGTCGTCTGGGTGGCCGGCGGGCTGCTCAAGGGCGCCGACGTCGACGACCTGGTCCGACAGGCCGCGCCGCGGCTGCGGGCCGCCGTACTGCTGGGGACAGACCGTGCTGTCCTCCGCGACGCCCTGGCGCGACACGCCCCCGAGATCCCCGTCGTCGAGGTGACCCGGCTCGACACTGGAGCCATGCAGGAGGTCGTCGAGGCGGCCCGGTCCCTCGCGCGGCCGGGCGACACCGTGCTGCTCGCCCCCGCTGCCGCCTCCATGGACTGCTTCGCTGACTACAAGCAGCGCGGGGACCTGTTCGCCGCCGCCGCGCAGGCGCCCGCGTGACGACGGTCGCCGGCACCAGCGTCCGCCGCAGCACCGCAGCCACCCGCACGTCGGTCCTGCAGCGGCCGCTGGCGTCGTACTACCTGGTGCTCGTCAGCACCGGCCTGCTGCTGGCCATCGGCTTCGTGATGGTGCTGTCGGCCTCGAGCGTCCGGGCCTACGCCACCTACGGCAACTCCTACGCCATCGCCCTCAAGCAGGGCATCTTCATCGGCGTCGGGCTGCTGGCCCTGTTCGTCGCCGCCCGGGTCCCCGCCCCGGTCTGGCGCAAGCTGGGCGCGCCGTTGCTGCTGGTCTCGATAGCGCTGCTGGTGGTCGTCCTCATCCCCGGCGTCGGCCGCAACGTGGACGGCGCGACCCGGTGGATCGCGCTGCCGGGCGGTTTCAACCTGCAGCCCAGCGAGCTGGCGAAGCTCGGCGTGGCGCTGTGGGGCGCCGACCTGCTGGTCCGCAAGCGCAAGTTGCTGGGCGACTGGAAGCACCTGCTCATCCCGCTGGTGCCGGTGACCGGCCTGGTGACCGTCCTCGTCATGCTCGAGCCGGACATGGGTACGACGATCGTCGTCACGTCGATCCTGATGTCGCTGCTGTGGGTGGTCGGCGCGCCCGGACGGGTCTTCGGCGGGCTGCTGGTGGGCGCGCTCAGCCTCGGCCTCGTGATGGCCGTCGCGGAGCCCTACCGGCTGGCCCGCATCGTCGGCTTCCTGGACCCGTGCGCCGCGCACATGCGCCTTGACCGGGGCTTCCAGGCCTGTCAGGGGCTGATGGCGCTGGACGCCGGCGGCTGGTTCGGCCTCGGTCTGGGTGCCGGCCGGGAGAAGTGGGCCGGCGGGCTGCCCAACCCCTACACCGACTACGTCTTCGCCATCGTCGGCGAGGAGCTCGGCCTGCTCGGCACCCTGACCGTGCTGCTGCTGTTCACGATCCTCACCTACGCCGGCGTGCGGATCGCCAAGCGCACCACCGACCCGTTCTCGCGGCTCGCCGCGTCGGCCATCACCATCTGGATCGCCGTGCAGGCGCTCGTCAACATTGGCACCGTCGTCGGGCTGGTGCCGATCACCGGCATCCCGCTGCCGCTGATCTCCTTCGGCGGCTCGGCCCTCATCTCCACCCTCCTCAGCGTCGGGATGCTGCTGTCGTTCGCCCGCAACGAGCCGGGGGCGCAGCAGGCCCTCGCCGCCCGGCACGGCCGGGTCCGGACCCTGCTGACCCGACGCTCGCCGGCCCCGACGTCCGTCCCGCGGCAGCGGAGCCGGAGCTCCGCGCCGGCCCGCCGGCCCGTCTCGCGCAAGCGGTGACCGTGCACGTCGTGGTCGCCGGAGGCGGCTCGGCCGGGCACGTCGAGCCGATGATGAACACCGCCGATGCCCTGCGGCGCAGGGACTCCACCGTCGAGGTCTCGGCCCTGGGCACCGCCGAGGGCCTCGAGGCCCGGCTGGTGCCGCTGCGCGGCTACCCCCTGGCCGTCGTGCCGAAGGTGCCGCTGCCGCGCCGCCCCGGCCTGGACCTGCTGCGGGTCCCCGGCCGGCTGCGGGCCGCCGTGCAGGCGGCCGGCGCCCACCTCGACGCGGTGGACGCCTCGGTCGTCGTCGGCTTCGGTGGCTACGTCTCCGTCCCGGCCTACCTGGCGGCCCGCAAGCGCCGTACGCCGATCGTCGTGCACGAGGCCAACGCCCGGGCCGGCCTCGCGAACCGGCTGGGTGCGCGCTTCGCCGCGGCCGTTGCCACCGCCGTCGACGGCACCGGCCTCCCGGGGGCGCAGGTGGTCGGGATCCCGCTGCGCCAGGCGATCTCGCAGCTCGACCGCGCCGCGGGCCGCGCTGCCGCCCGGGCCGCCTTCGGGCTCTCCGACGGGCCGGTGCTGCTCGTCACCGGGGGCTCGCAGGGCGCCCGCCGGATCAACGACGCGGTGGTGCAGGCCGCCCCCGCGCTGGCCGCCGCCGGGGTGCAGGTGCTGCACGTGACCGGCCCCAAGCAGGCCGCGGCGGTGCGCGCCGCCCTCGGGGCGGCGCCCGGCACGCACCACGTCCTGGACTACGTGGACGGCATGGACCAGGCCTACGCCGCCGCCGACCTGGTGCTCTGCCGCGCCGGCGCGATGACCTGCGCCGAGCTGGGGGCCGTCGGGCTGCCCGCGGTGTTCGTGCCGCTGCCGATCGGCAACGGCGAGCAGGCGCTGAACGCCCGGCCGCTCGTCGAGGCCGGCGCCGGGCTGCTCGTCGACGACGCCGCCCTCGACGCCGCCTACCTCACCGGCACCGTGCTGCCGCTGCTGCGCGACGCGCCCCGGCTGGCCCGGCTGGCGCAGGCGGCCCGGTCGCTCGGGCACCGGGACGCCGACGACGCCCTCGCTGCCATCGTGCTGGGGGCTGCGCGATGAGCCGGGTGCACCTGGTCGGCATCGGCGGCGCCGGCATGAGCGGCATCGCCCGGGTGCTGCTGGCCCGCGGCACCGCGGTCTCGGGCAGCGACGCCAAGGACTCGCTGGCCGTCTCGGCGCTGCGGGCGCTCGGCGCCGAGGTGCACGTCGGGCACGACGCGGCCCACGTCGTGGGGGCCGGCACCGTCGTGGTGTCCACCGCGATCCGGGAGAGCAACCCCGAGCTGGCGGCCGCCCGGGCTACCGGCATCCGGGTGCTCAAGCGCGCCGAGGCCCTCGCCGAGCTGCTCGTCGGCCACCGCGCGGTCGCGGTCGCCGGCACGCACGGCAAGACCTCCACGACCTCCATGCTCACCGTCGCGGCCCAGCACTGCGGGGTCGACCCGTCGTTCGCCATCGGCGGCGACCTCAACGAGGCCGGCAGCAACGCCCACCACGGCAGCGGCGACCTGTTCGTCGTGGAGGCCGACGAGAGCGACGGGTCGTTCCTGGTCTACCGGCCGCACGCCGCGATCGTCACCAACGTCGAGCCCGACCACCTCGACCACCACGGCTCGGCCGAGGCCTACGCGCAGGCCTTCCGGGACTTCGTGCGGACCGTGTCTCCCGACGGGTTCCTCGTCGTCAGCGCCGACGACCCGGGCGCGGTGGCGCTCACCGCGTTCGCCCGCGAGCGCGGCATCGACGTCCGCACCTACGGCACCGCGGCCGACGCCGACCTGCGGCTGGACCGCTTGCGCACCAGCGGTTCCACGTCGTCCTACGACGCCGTGCTGCAAGGGCGACGGATCGGGCAGGTGCAGCTGCAGGTCCCCGGCGAGCACATGGCGCGCAACAGCGCCGCGGCGCTGCTCACGGCGATCGGGCTGGGGCTGTCCGGCGCCCAGGTCGTCGAGGGCCTGGCCGGGTTCACCGGGGTGCGGCGCCGCATGGAGCTCAAGGGCAGCGCCGGCGGGGTCCGGGTCTACGACGACTACGCCCACCACCCGACCGAGGTGCGCGCGCAGCTCACCGCTGCCCGTGGGATGACCGGCGGTGGCCGGCTGGTCGCGGTCTTCCAGCCCCACATGTACTCGCGGACGGCGGCCTTCGCCGACGGGTTCGGACAGGCCCTGGCGCTCGCCGACGAGGTCGTCGTCATGGACGTCTACGGCGCCCGCGAGGACCCGATGCCGGGCGTCAGCGGCGCGCTCGTCGCGTCGGCGGTGCGGCTGCCGGAGCACCGGGTGCTGTTCGAGCCGTCGTGGTCCGCCGTCCCGGAGGCCGTGGTCGCGCGGGTGTCCGCTGGCGACCTCGTCGTGACGCTCGGGGCCGGTGACGTGACCCAGATCGGGCCGGAAGTGCTGCGGCTGCTCGCCGGCGGTGCACCGTGAGCCGGCCACCCCGGGTGCTGTCTGCGGGACCCAAGCTGGCCGCCAGGGCCAAGGCCTCCCGCCGGGACCGCCGGCAGACCTGGCTCCGGCGGCTCGCGTGGGCGTCGACCGGTGTGGTCCCGCTGCTGCTGCTCGGGTGGGTGCTGCTGTTCTCCTCGCTGTTCGCCGTGCAGAAGGTGCTGGTGTCGGGGGAGAGCCGGCTGTCCGCGCAGGTGGAGCAGGCTGCGGCGTTCGTACGCGGCACCCCGCTGGCCAGGGTCGACACCGGCTCGGTGGCCCGCCGCATCGAGGCGCTGCGCCAGGTCGACCACGTCACCGTGACCCGCAGCTGGCCCGATTCCCTGAAGGTCACCGTCGTGGAGCGGGTGCCGGTGGTGGCCGTCCCGCGCGGCGGGTCGCTGGTGCTGCTCGACGCCCTCGGCGTCCAGATCGAGACCGTCGCCACCGCCCCCAAGGGGGTCTACCGGCTCGAGGTCGGCTCGCCCGGCAAGGAGGATGCCGCCACCCGCGCGGCGCTGACGGTGCTGCAGCAGCTGCCGACGGCGCTGCGGGTTCGGCTCGGCTCGGTGCGCGCGCCGTCCGCCGAGCAGGTGACGCTGGTGCTCCGCGACGGCCGCCAGGTGCTCTGGGGCGGCGCCGACAACAGCTCCGGCAAGGCCGCTGCCGCGCTGGCCCTGCTCAAGATGCCCGGCCGCGTGTTCGACGTCAGCGCGCCCGGCGTCGTCACCCGCCGCTGACGCGGCGGCACGGGACGCGGCCGCCCGGCGTTGCTGGGACAGAAGGGCACCGGCACGTGGCGAGAGCGCTGTGGCGGGGCAGGAAGACGGTCAGGAGGTGGGCGGCATCACTGGCGTGGAACGGAGCACGGACCGGGCCGAGCAGGCCCGGCAGACGATGCATGCCCTGGCCACCAGTCCCGACGTGTTCGAGACCTTCTTCGACCAGGCGAGCATCGGCCTCGGGCTCGCCGACCTGTCCACCCGCTACGTCCGGGTCAACCAGACCTACGCCGAGCTGCTCGGCCGGGCGCCGGAGGACCTGGTGGGGGTGCCGTTCTCGCAGGTGCTGCACCCCGACGACCGCGACAGGGACCGGTCCCGGATCGCCCTGCTGCTGTCCGGCCAGGAGCACGCGCTGCAGGCCGAGGAGCGCTACGTCGACCCGCACGGCCGGACGCTCTGGGTCCTGCACGGCGTGACGGTGGTGCCCGGTGCCGACGGGAAGCCGGCCTGGTTCGCCGTCAGCGCGCAGGACATCACCGAGCGCCGTCGGGTCGAGGCCGAGCTGCGTGCCCTCACCGCCACCCTCACCGAGCGGGCGGTGCGCGACCCGCTCACGGGCCTGGCCAACCGGATCCTCATGGAGGAGCGGCTGCGGTCGGTGCTGTCCCGGGACGCGCGGTCCGGGCAGACCACGGCGGTGCTGTTCCTGGACCTCGACGGCTTCAAGGCCGTCAACGACGTGCACGGCCACGCCGTCGGTGACCAGGTCCTGCGGACCGTCGCGGACCGGCTCGCGGCCGTGGTGCGGCCCTCCGACACCATCGCGCGCCTGGGCGGCGACGAGTTCGTGGTGCTGGTCGAGGGCGCCACCCAGGACGCGGTCGACAGCCTGGTCAAGCGCCTGCAGACCGCGGTGGGGGAGCCGATCGCAACCCTCGACCTCGAGGTAGGGGTGAGCATCGGCGTCGCGCTCTCGCACGGCGGGGAGAGCGACGCCGGCACCCTCCTGGGCCTGGCGGACAAGGACATGTACGCCGTGAAGCGCCGACCGCGACCTGCGCCGTAACGGCCGACTCCGGTGCGTCGGGTTGACCCGCGAAGGGACCGACCCATAACGTCTCGCCTAACCACAGGTTGACATAACTGTAAGCGTCTACCTGAGGCTGAGGGTCGGGAGACCGTCCCTCGCAGCACCCTCCCTTCCGGATCGCGGCGTCTTCCCTGCGTCACGACACGGCCGCTGCACATGCGACGCACCGACCCGCTCCCGACCGAAGGGCCTCGTTTCCAGTGGCAGCTCCGCAGAACTACCTCGCCGTCATCAAGGTGGTCGGCATCGGCGGTGGCGGCGTCAACGCCGTCAACCGGATGATCGAGGTGGGCCTCAAGGGCGTCGAGTTCATCGCCATCAACACCGACGCCCAGGCGCTGCTCATGTCGGACGCCGACGTGAAGCTCGACATCGGACGTGAGCTCACCCGTGGCCTCGGTGCCGGCGCGGCTCCCGACGTCGGCCGGCAGGCGGCCGAGGACCACCGCGAGGAGATCGAGGAGGTCCTCAAGGGGGCCGACATGGTCTTCGTGACGGCCGGCGAGGGCGGCGGCACCGGCACCGGTGGTGCCCCGGTCGTGGCCAGCGTGGCCCGCTCGCTCGGTGCCCTGACCATCGGCGTCGTGACCCGGCCGTTCTCCTTCGAGGGCCGCCGCCGCGCGGGCCAGGCCGAGGAGGGCATCGAGGCGCTGCGCGCCGACGTCGACACCCTCATCGTCATCCCCAACGACCGGCTGCTGTCGATCAGCGACAAGCAGGTCAGCGTCATGGACGCGTTCAAGAGCGCCGACCAGGTGCTGCTGTCGGGTGTGCAGGGCATCACCGACCTCATCAAGACCCCGGGCCTGATCAACCTGGACTTCGCCGACGTGAAGTCGGTCATGTCCGGTGCCGGCTCGGCGCTCATGGGCATCGGCTCGGCCCGCGGTGAGGACCGCTCCGTCGTGGCGGCCGAGATGGCCATCGCGAGCCCGCTGCTCGAGGCCAGCATGGACGGTGCGCACGGCGTGCTGCTGTCGATCTCCGGTGGCAGCGACCTCGGCCTGTTCGAGATCAACGAGGCCGCGCAGCTCGTCGCCGACGCCGCGCACCCGGACGCCAACATCATCTTCGGTGCCGTCATCGACGATGCCCTCGGCGACGAGGTGCGTGTCACGGTCATCGCCGCCGGCTTCGACGCCGGGGCGCCGACCACCAAGCGCTTCGAGCCGCGCCGCCAGGTGGCCCCGCCCGAGCCGGAGCCGCAGCCGGCCTACGACCAGCCCGTCGTCCGCTCCGAGCCGGCCCGCTCCGAGCCGCGCTACACCCCGCCGCCGGCGCCCGCCGCGCAGCCCGAGCGCCCGCGTCGCACCGTCGTGTTCGAGGACGACCTCGACGTGCCCGACTTCCTGAAGTAGGTCGTGCTCGACCTGCTCGACGCGGGTCTGCCGGCCCCGGCACGAGGCGTCTTCACCACCCGCCAGGGGGGCGTCAGCCTGCCGCCCTGGGACAGCCTCAACCTCGCGGTGCACGTCGACGACGCGCACGCCAAGGTGGTCCGCAACCGGGTGCTGCTGGCCGAGCAGCTCGGCGTCGAGGGCCTCGCCTTCGGCAAGCAGGTGCACGGCAGCGGCGTCCGCGTCGTGAAGGGCCTCAGCAACAAGACCACCCGCGGGCTCGATGACACCGACGGCCTCGTCACCACCACACCGGGCGTGGCCCTCGTGATGATGGGCGCCGACTGCCTACCCGTGCTCCTGGCCGCGGACGGCGTGGTCGGCGTCGCGCACGTCGGCCGGCCGGGACTGGCCAAGGGCGTGCTGCCCGAGCTGGTCCGCGTCATGCGCGAGCAGGGCGCCGGCGAGCTGACCGCGGTCCTGGGCCCCGGCATCTGCGGGCGCTGCTACGAGGTGCCGGCCAGCATGGCGGGCGAGGTGGAGAAGGCGGCCCCCGGCAGCCGGTCCACGACCCGGCAGGGCACCACCTCGGTCGACCTCACGGCGGGCGCCACCGCCCAGCTCGCGCGGGTCGGTGTCACCGTCGTCAGCTCGGTCGGTGGCTGCACGCTGGAGCAGCCGGACCGCTTCTTCTCCTACCGACGCGACGGCCGGACCGGCCGGCACGCCGGCGTCGTCTGGTTGCCGTGAGCCGCCGGGACGAGCTGGCCCGCAACCTGGCCGCCGTCGAGCAGCGGATCGGGTCCGCCTGCGCCGCCGCGGGCCGGGCTCGCGACGAGGTGACGCTGGTGGCGGTCACCAAGACCTGGCCGGCCTCCGACGCGCAGCTGCTCGGCGAGCTTGGCGTCACGGACCTGGCCGAGAACCGCGACCAGGAGGCCCGCGCGAAGGCGGCGGTGGTGACCGGCGTGCGCTGGCACTTCGTCGGCACGCTGCAGACCAACAAGGCCCGCAGCGTCGCCGCCTACGCCCACGTCGTGCACTCGGTCGACCGGCCGGCGCTGGTCGAGGCCCTGGACGCCGGTGCCGCGCGCGCCGGCCGCGAGCTCGACGTCCTGCTCCAGGTCAGCCTCGACGCTGACCCGGCGCGCGGGGGAGCGCTGCCGGCCGACCTGGCGGCGCTGGCCGACCAGGTGGCCGGCTGCGACCGGCTGACCCTGCGCGGGCTGATGGCGGTCGCGCCTGTCGGTGCCGAGCCGGCTGCGGCCTTCGCCCGGCTGCAGGAGCTGCACGGCCGGCTGCGCGCCGTACACCCCGGGATGACGGTCCTGAGCGCGGGCATGAGCGGTGACCTGGAGCCGGCGATCGCGGCCGGCGCGACGCACGTGCGTGTCGGCACGGCCGTGTTGGGGCACCGAGCCACCGCGCTCCGGTAGGCTCCGAGTCAACTGGTCCGACCTCAGGCGAGGAGCTCGACATGCCCGGCACGATGCGCAAGTTGGGCCTCTACCTCGGCCTGGTCGAGGACGACGAGCACGACCGCGACCGCTACGACCAGCAGTACGACGAGTACGCCGAGGACGAGGGCTACGAGGAGCCGGCGGTCCGGCGCTACCAGCCGTCCGCGGCCGCGGCTGCCCCCGCCACTGCGGCGACCCGCCGGTCGTTCGACACCAGCCCCCGCACCCACGGGGCCGTGGCGCTCGACACCGCACCCCGCCCGCAGGCCGTGCCGGCCTTCGAGGAGGGCTACCGGATCACCACGCTGCACCCGCACAGCTACAACGACGCGCGCGCCATCGGTGAGCACTTCCGCACCGGCACCCCCGTGATCATGAACCTCACGGAGATGGACGACACCGACGCCAAGCGCCTCGTCGACTTCGCCGCCGGCCTCATCTTCGGCCTGCACGGTCGGATCGAGCGGGTGACCAACAAGGTCTTCCTGCTCTCGCCCGAGCACGTCGAGGTCACGGCGGAGGACAAGGCCCGCATCGTCGAGGGCGGCTTTTTCAACCAGTCCTGATCGCGTCAACGCCTCTGCTGGAGCCTGCTCACGTGTCGGTCGTCGCGTCCATCCTCTACTTCGTCCTGCTGGTCTTCCTGCTGCTCCTGATCTTCCGCATGGTCATGGAGTACGTGTTCATGCTGGCCCGCGGCTACCGCCCGGGCGGGCCGGTCGCGATCGCGCTGGAGCTCTGCTACTCGGTGACCGACCCGCCGCTCAAGGCGCTGCGCAAGGTCCTGCCGCCGCTGCGGATCGGCAACGTCGCGCTTGACCTGGGCTTCATCGTGCTGTTCCTCGTGACGAGCATCCTCATGCAGATCGTGGGCTCCCTGTGATGACCCGCCCCACCGACAGGATGTGACCGGAGTGCCACTCACCCCGCAGGACGTCGCCAACAAGCTGTTCGGCAAGGAGTTCCGTGGCTACGCCATGGACGAGGTCGACGCCTTCCTCGACGAGATCGAGGCCGAGCTGAGCCGGCTGCTCACCGAGAACTCCCAGCTGGCCCAGCGCAGCGCGAGCGCCCCGGCCGCCCCGCCGGCGCCCGTGGCGGCAC